>CAJXRW010000003.1 GCA_913060525.1 uncultured Gammaproteobacteria bacterium | reverse complement strand
TTCTGCCTGTCTCGTGGGCTCGGAGATGTGTATAAGAGACAGGCATATTGATCTAATCGAAATACCTTTAGCTAAAAGGTTTTCAATGTCAGATTTATAGCCATTTAATAGGCTTATATTTTTATTACCAGATCCTTTCGGTCTGCCGAGTTTTACTCCTTCAGCTTTTCGTGCAGCCAGTGCCATTTTTGTGCGCTCAGATATTAGCTCGCGTTCAGTTTGACTGAAGTACCCATAAATGGCTTGCAGTAATTCAACGTGTGGCCCACTGGTCGATAATTCAGGTTGCAATACAAAAACAACATTAACCTGGTATTCCTTTTGAAGCTTTGAAAGTAGGTTTAAAATTTCAAGCATATTGCGAGCCAATCGACTCAGCTCTGTAATATAGATTGTATCCCCTTTTTTAAGTTGAGAGAGTAGGGCGGTAATTTTTCGATCAAAGTCAGATTTCTTTGAGCTGATCTCCACTGTAAAAAACTCATCAATATGAACATTTTGTTTTTGACAATATTCTAAGATTTTAAGTTTTTGATTGTCGGTATCTTGAGTTGATTTGCTCACTCTAATATATGCAAAATTAGCCATAAACATAAATAACCTATAAAACGTAATTTATATTAACAAAACGAGATAAATGTAATCAATATATATTTGTTTATATATAACAAAATAAATGATCGTTATTTTTGTTAATTTATAGGTTTATGTTTTTAATAAGAGGGTAGCTATATTCAGCGCAAATAGTCAGATTAGCTGGCACGATTCTCGCAAGGGTTGATCAGAGATTATGTCTGATAACAATTATGGATTGTTAAGATATAGCTTAATTGATATTACGGTTCTTTTTGCTCTGTCCGATGAGGAACAAATTGTATTTGACTTAAATAAAATATAAGTTACACCTAAGAAATAAAGCATGTAGCTTTAATAAGCTTATAAAGAGAACAATATGAACATAATAACAAAAGATACGCTGTTATCCATGTCGGAAGATGACTACATGAATGACGCTCAGTTGGCTTATTTTAAAAATTTATTAGAAGAACAAAAAAATAATATACTTGTTTCAATTAGCGATTCAAAAGGCAGCCTGTTAGTAACTGAAAGCAACTCTGATGAAACTGATGTAGCCACAAAAATTGAGTTGCAACAACTTGAATTAAAGAGAATGGATAGAGAGAGAAAACTTCTAAGTAAAATAAATAAAACTATTACCTTAATTAATTGCGGCGAATACGGCTATTGCGAATCAACAGGTGAACCAATCGGCATTCAAAGATTATTAGCACGTCCAACAGCAACACTTAGCGTGGAAGCCAAAGAAAGACAAGAACACAGAGAAAGAACATCTGGGTTGGCTAAAAAATACCATAATATGGATGATGATTCAGAGTAAGTAGGTTATGGAGTTATTTTTTAAATAACTAGACAGATCAGGGTATTGGCCTTTATCTAACCTGTTAATCCAGATAACGCATATTTAGCGATGAAACCTTCCGAAATAGCGTATTTATTACCATAGAATTAGAGGTGTTATTGAACTACCGTTAAAAGATGTATTAGGAATTGGGTAATATTTTCTTGTTGAGGATATTACAAGATAATATGATTATATCTAATATTTCCCAAGCGCTTTCAGTCGAAAAAATTTCTGATTTTAGAAGATTCAAGGTCACTTCAGATCATACTGGCGAGTATTGTTCTTTTTACGATCCAGAGGCAATAACTAAAGATAAGATTGTTTTTGATGTTGAATGTGTGAAAAAGATAAAATCTAATGTTTGTTATAAAAGCATACCAAATGATAGTGATCTTTCTATTTTGTTTTCCCAAAGAAAATACCCAAAACATAACGACTATTTCTTATTTGATATTAACAGCGCGCATTTTTCTTCACTTTCCAGTAAGGAGCGAAGTGGGTTAATACACCGCTTGATACGCTGTATTGATCTTACATATGTGTTAATGCTAGAGACGATACAAGTAACTAGTAGTAGTAAAATAATTAATAATAATGATTCCCAAGATATTGGAAGCTCGATTCCTTGGGTTAACTTAACAGGTTCAGAGCTTTCTTATTTACAAATTATTTCAGTCATTGGTACATCTAAAGAGATCGCAAACTCATTTGATTTATCACCAAGAACCATTGAGAAAATAATTGCAGATTTAGGCAAAAAGTTGAAAATATATAACAAAATGGAATTACAGTTATTTGCTAAGTTTATAACCAGTCATATTGATATTCCATATGAGGTCATACCTTATTCAATCCTCAAGGAAAATTCCCTGCCTTCTGATCAATACCAAATTAGCCGTATTAATCACAAAGAATCTAATGATCAAGTAAAATAACTTTAACTGGAAATGGTATAACAATTCCTGCCTTTTTCTTTTGAGGTGTATAAGGCTTTATCAGCTCGAAATAATCCGTTACCCAAACCATCATTTTTATGTAGCCTGGTAATGCCTAAACTAGCTGTTATTTGATATTGTTTTTCTTGATATAATATTTTTTCACTGGCAATGGAGTTTAAGATTTTCTGACAAACACTTTTACAAGTAGTTTCATCTAAATTAACCAATACAATTAAGAATTCATCTCCACCTAAGCGATAAAAACCATCGTCAAGCCTTAGTATTGATTTTACCAGACTGCAAATACTTATAATGACCTCATCACCCACTTTATGTCCGTCATTATCGTTAATTTGTTTAAATTCATCTAAATCCATCATGATTAAGAAAATACCTTCCCCTGTCTCTGATGGCTTAGTGATCAGCTTATGGTATTTGGCAAAATTACCTTCTAAGGCTCTTCGGTTATGAATATTTGTTAATGAGTCCTTTTGAGATAATAAGTATAACTGTGAGGCTTTCGCCTTAAGAGAGCGTCTTAGTGCAAATTCGGTTCTAACGGATATTTGTGTGCGATATGCTAATGCGATAGAAATAACTATCGTTACCGTATAAGCGAGTGCAATAACAATGAGCTGTGCGGTGTCAAAAATAGAAAAGTAATAAATGAATAAATAGGATAACGAGAAAAATAAGCCGTACAGTAACAACTGTAATCGAACCCCAATTAAGGAAAAGTTAGCATAAACCATGATGAATAATAAATTAAACATGATATACCCATCAAAATAGGGTTTATAAAGAATCTGAGAAATGATAAACGATAGGCAAAATATGGCATACAGGCTGTACATATATTTAGTAAAGACCTTGATGCGTTTTGTCCGTTTAAATAGAAAATAATATACAATACCGACAGCAATCACGATGTATCGTAAGATCATAAGTATCATTTGATTTTGATTGCTATCTGTAAAGTATCGGTCAAACAGTAATGCAATAGACAAGACTAAGATGCCGATTGGTAATACCAAGAGCATAACCATTTTATCATGGTGCATTTTACTTTTTAGGAATCTGGCCTCTAGTAATTTATCATCAAATTTCAAGCTTAGGGATGAGGTGGTATAATTATCTTTATTTATCATTTCCTAACCACCTTGTTGGTATTCAAGATATAGGACACATTAACATAATAAGATAAACCAAGAGGTTGTTTTACATCAATATCGTAGTTATTACTAATTTATTTGCTGGGTGAAACAGGGCGATTGATTTTTAAGTTGCCTGAACTTATTATCAGGATAAGATTGTTTTTGTTATGATTGGTTTATTATATTTTATGGTAAATTTACATGACTGAAGGATTAAATCGCTATTGCGCGTATAAACAAGAAAATAGAAAAGATCCTGATGCTAATACCCCATCTGAAGATAAGGCTGGGTTTGCCGAAATTCGTTCACCAAGCCATTCCTTACAGCTTCTTAACAAATATGTCAGAACAGATTTAATTATATTGGTTCATGGTTGTTACCATAAGCAAAAAGAGCAATCAGATGATAAATCACCATTAGAATTGCTCAGGAATGCCATTCTTATCGCTTTAGATATGTGTGAAAGCAAACCTGATATTTGCGATAAGCTAAGACCGAGTAAATTGCATATTAAACATGGTTTTGCTTTGTGTCCCCAGGAAGACTATGAGCATGATGTTAAGCTGCTCAAATATCACGCCTATCGACATCACCAGGTATTAGAATCATTCAACGAAGAGGATGACCGTGGCTAAAAAAAGAAAAAGCAGAAAAAATAATGAGCTAATGCAAATGGCATCCGCTCTGGATATGATGCTTGCAGGGCATAACCAAGTCGTTACACCTGATTTTATCATGAGTAGACCAGATCCATTTAATGCTGATATTGGCTACTTAGATCAAAAGGACTTAAATAATTTTGACCAAGACTATATCGACCACCTGATTAACTTAAAATCCAAAAACTCAATTCCAAGTAATATGGATTTAGAAGTGCTGTTAAATCAATATATAGCAAAGAGACAAGTCATTTCTGACTTCCATAATCAGGCGTTTGCGTTATTAAGGGATTATGATATTACCGCTGCAAAAGAGCTGGGTAATTTTGATAAATATTATGATAAAGTCGTTATTCGCAATGAAGCTGAAACCAATTTATTTTATGAGTATATTGCCTTATATCGAAAACTGAATGGTAAGAGGGCGATCAAGCAATGGATAGAAGATAATTCTGAATCAGTTACGCAACAAAATGAATCAGTTGTTGCTGCGTTAGAGAATGCTAAGTTTTCAATATTGCGCTTAGAGGAGAATTTACCTCATGGCGGTATTAGGGTATTTGATGTAATTTCTCAAAAAGAAATATTGTTAATGGATAGGGCGCTTAACCAATCACGTAAAGAAGGCTTATTTTTTATCTGTTCACTATTGGATATGGGTGAATATTTTATGACAAGCGGTGGTGGGATACCGCTCGACCCAAAAGTTGCCGCAGGAAAATCTGCGCTAAGTCTATCCAAAAATTATTTAGAGAAAATGCAAAAGTCTCGCTTACCACTCAATAATAATATTGCCGAGTGTGTGCGTAAAACATATGGCCTTTGTTTGCGTGGTGGGGCGTTGAGCGGTATGTCGGTTAATTAAATGATATTACCAAGCGATACCAAAAATAAGAATTATAAATTATTGCTGTTTGAGTTCGTTTAAGGTTTTTTGATCAATACTAGTGAATGCAATGATTTTATCATCAGGCTCACCAGCCTTTAGCATAATTTTAGCGATCGTGAATTTTTCTTGGCTGATGCCTTGCTGTACACCTTCCTGTTTCCATTGTTCTGCGACTGTCATTACGTCCCCTTTAAGTCTGGGTTTACTGGAGATTATTTTATCATAAAATGAATCCCTTTGCATATCTGAGAAATTAGCCATGTATTTAATTAAGACTTGTCTGGTATATTGGTCATATTGAATAAGGTGTTTGGCAGCCACTTCAATGTGACTATCAATATCGCCTTTACGGACATGCTTTAGGATAAGCTCATAACCAGCAATATAATCATGCTGCATGATCTCATCATCACTGAGTTTACTTAAATCTATTAAATGTGTTTTAAAAGCATGTTGCTCTGCCAGTCTGGGATTATGAAAATAATCATAAATATTCAGACTCTGGTTAAAAGGTGTTTTATCTGCATAATAGATAATACTCACGATTAACGGTAATTTCTTAACGCCTTTATTGCGCTTTAAGTAATCCAATAAATAAGCGGTTTGGTAGTGACGAACTCGTAAGAGTAGGGTGATGTCATTATCTGTTTGTGATTCGACATGAAAAAATGCTGCACCATTCTGCCCGTCTTTAAACTTAAACAAAAAGGTTAAATCAGACATTTCCTTCTGCTTAGTATTGTCTTTATTTTGCTGGCGCACATGCTCCACGTTGGCAGAATCTAGCTCAACGGTATCCCAGTCAACCAGGTTAACCAAATCCTTTGGGAAATACGTTTTTAGAAAAGCGATAGAAAACTGACGATTAGTAAATAAGTCTTTGGTAATTAAATCATGCTCATTTGCCATATTGTCAGCCTGTTCTTGATTTAATGTAGAGTGATTCTTTTAAGAATTGACCAGTTTTTTAAGTTCAGATCCAGCTTTAAAGCTTACGACTTTAGATGCTGCTATTTGAATGGTTTCTCCCGTACTAGGGTTACGACCTTCACGAGCCTTTCTTTCAGAAATGGAGAACTTACCCCAGCCTACGACTGAGATTTCTTTTCCTTCAGCTAGGTTACGTTGAATACAATTTAGTACAGCATCAACCGCTTTAAGTGCTTCTGTTTTGGTATCATACGCATTACAGTTTTCCACTAAACAAGCAGCCAGATCATTTTTAGATAGAGGTTTATCAGCCATAGGGTTTCCTTGAATGGGGTTAATTTCATCTTTAGTTATAGTGTAAGTTCGTTAAATTGGCAATAAAGTGAGATTTTATAAGGGTTTTGCGCTGTTATTGATTTAATTTAAATGATTATTGCCCTTAAAATATCCTATGTGGTCTATAAATCGCTCACTGGAAGAAATGACAAAAATGATGGGTCATTATGCTAAAATTTGAAACAAATGATAAATACTATGTGGTTGAGTTAAATATCGACTTATTGGGTGACTTGGTTGTGGTGTGTCATTACGGTAGTCGTCATACCAAACATAGTCATACTAAAACCTATTGTGTCGAAGATCACAATCACGCTCAAAAACTCATTGATCAAATTACGCGAACCAGAATCCGACATGGTTATGATCTTATCGAGCATTAGTCTTTTAGGGGGTAGATGCTTATACTTAACCGAGATTTTGATTTTTCAGGCATTGGTCGTTATAATAATCTGCTTTAAAGTAAAAGAAGCAAGATATTTAATCATGAAGCGCATACCGATTACCGTTACAATTAAGGATAAATTCAACTGTTCAGTTAAAGATTTTTTGGAAGATCAAAAGTCTCAGGGAAATGGTTTAACGGAGATTGCTGAAATCTTAAATTGTCATCCAAGCAGTGTCCGCAGTATCGGATTTAAAAATGGGGTGTCATTTTCTGAAGCTGCCAATAAAGAAATCGTGCTTTGTGCTGATAGTACACTATTCAAAACAGGGCGTTTAAATAATCACAATGTTTTATCACGTAGTTGGTGTTAAGTTACTGCTGTAATTGTCGCAATGCATCCTTTGCCATACGTAGACCTTCCGATAGCTTATGGCGAATGGTGGGATTCATATTTTGATCTTGAGCTTCCATTTGTTGTTGACAGTCATAAGCTAGCTGTTCTAATTGCTCAATTTTATAGCGCTTAGATTCTGATGAGTCAATAATATGCGTTACTTCATCGCGATAATCCATGATGTTTCCCTAGATATTATTGTTAATATAAGTATACCAGATATAGGTTGGCTATCGTCGTAAATGCGACCACCTTTCAATGCCAAAATGAAATTTATTATTATAACCACCTTCAATGCGTGTGTCTTTCGCCCATTGGGTGATCGTGTCGCGCACTTCTACGGATTCAGATATTTGCTTCTGATCACGTATAGGAACGGAAAAGGCTGCGCGTTCACAGTAAATAGTATCATCGTTGTCTTTGCGGTACTCAGCTAAGACATGAATAACCCAACCTATAATTTTACCTGACTTTTGACGTTTTTTTTATTTTCGACATGCTTATCTATTTGTTTCTTAAACTTAATTATTGATCTCTGGTGTTAGGTTGTATATTATTTGTCACCTGAAATTTAAGCAGAATTATAACAAAAAAAGGAAAAATAAACATGCCTGCAACTATGCATTATCCAGAAACGAGAAAACAAGAAACTACAGATTTACCGTTAAGAGATCATATTAAAGAAGTCATGAATAATTATTACAAAAATATGGCAGAGCAGGGTGCAACACCTGCAAATGTTTATGAGTTAATTACGTCAGAAGCAGAATTGCCATTGATTGAAGCAACAATGGAATATTCCAGCAATAACCAGAGTACCGCAGCAAGTGTATTAGGACTTAACCGTGGTACATTCCGCAAAAAATTATCATTTTATGGGATGTTATAAATCAGCTAAATTATAGTTGAAACATGAAGTTTATTTAACCGTTTTAAAGTTGATAAATCATGATTGAGTTACCTGTTATTGATGATAATGCGATAGAGGTTGATATGCTAGTGTCGCCTGTATTCTGCCGCTTAAAGCAAAGTGTTAGTTCTTTGAGATTAACAAATCGTAGTAATCCAGTGACATTAAACTGGCATCAAACCTATGTTGCAGTATGGAGCGAAGAGGGTGAATTTTATATCTATCAAAATGGATTGTCATACCCACTTCCAGAACACCAAGATTATTTTGAATTCTATGATTCTGTTAGGAAGGTTTGGTGTAATGAAGACGATACTGTTGTTCTTAAAGAAGATTGAACCAATATAGTTAATACCTTATTTTAAACAAACATGATTAGGTAGTACAGGCTTGCTAATGATGTCAGTTAAAGCTAAAAACACCTGATCCATGTCATCTTCATTTGGTTCAAACTCAGCAACAAACTTTTTAACCGCCTGGTGGCCAGTAAACTTCTGAAGCCTGACGCTATACCAGTAATGGAAGATCATGCCTGGTGAATGATCTTCACAAGGATTAACCCCGTAATTATCCATAATATCAATACAGGCACTTAACACATAAGATTTTAACCCTCTGTAATCTTCTGATTCGTTCGTTTGGTGAATAAGATCATCAAGCATTTTATAGGTGAATGTTTTCTCCATTCCTAATTGATCATGTATATAGTCATTAAACAATGTCATTAAATGATCTTTATTTTCATCTATTTCTAAAAAGGATTTTAATAATGCTTTCTTTTGACTAAAACCTATAGATAGCATTGACCTTTTATAAGTTGAATTAAATTGGTATTTATTAAAAATATCGCTCAAATCCAACTTTGTTTCAAGCTGCTGCAATTTACTTAATAAAGCTTCAAGCATGGTATCTTTTGGTAAGAAGTCGATGCCATTTTCTTGGGCTAATTCAGCCACTTCATAAAGTAAATGTGCAAAATCTTCATCCCAATAGATCGTTTGAGCGTTAAATGTAGCATTGCTTGCGCTAGGGATACACCTGCGAGTTTTATTGAATGTGGTTAGAAATTCTTTGCACTGTATGACCTCGTTGGTTTCTAGCTTCTTATATAACTCTTGGTTGTCTTGCGCTCGATTGTAATCTAAAAATAGATTACCCACTGAAACGGTTTTATTGTCTGGATCATTTTTTTTAATGAAGCGCCTACCAGCATCCCCAGGGCGATTTTGAGTAGGGCGGTTAAAGATGATTTTGGTTAACATGTTTTTCTCCTAAACTTGTTGTTTTAAAATGGCGTTAATTTCATTATGTAGCTGACTACTAACTTGTTCTTGTTTAATAAGCTCTTGTTTTAAATAATTGAGCTTTTCAATTTCAAAAGCTGTCATTTTGGTTTGTAATTTAGTTTGAGTAGCTTGTCTTTGTTTAAGCTTCTCTATCGCCTGATCAATACTATTAAAAACATCATAATCAGTATTTTTAGTTTCACTATGTAAACAAACTGGCAGATCATTAATCTTGTTGGCTAGTTGATGATAGATGGTTTCTTTCGTTTCGGTTGATTTCACTGTTAAGCCGATGCGCTGGCCGTACATATTACAAGTATCTAATTCCCCGATAATGTTTTCAGGGTGATTAATATAATACTCATTGATTCTTAATTTATGGCCGTTGATTTGAATATTTTTAACATCTGTAAATGCAATATCGTTAATTTTTTGTTTAGTGTAAAAAACAATATCAACTGTCACTTTTGCATTATCAAACATGTTATCTGGTAATCTAAACGCAGCGATTAATGAGCCATATTGTGCCATAATATGACGTGGGTGATCATGAAGATTATCAAAGCAATATTGCGGTAATACAAAAGCCATGATGCCTTTCTCTTTTAATAAATAAATACTTTTAGCAGTAAAGAAATGATGAATCGCCATACCGTTTAAATCTGTAAATTGATTATCATTTAATGTCATACCTCCGTATGGGGGATTGCCAATAATTGCATCAAACGTATTAGTATTAAATTTAGAGTTTTCAAAACCTGAGTTTAAGATTTTAGCGTAAGGGCAAATGGATTTTGCGATTCTTGCGCTTAGCCTGTCTAGCTCGATTGCGTGAATAATACTGCTTTCAATTAGCTTGCCCGGCATGTTAAAAATGAATGCCCCATGCCCACAGCTTGGCTCAAGTATTTTTCCACCTGAAAAGCCTAGTTTAATCAACCCCTGATAAATGCAATTAATTAACTCTGTTGGCGTGTAGTAAGCTGTTTTACAGCTTTTCATTACATGATGATAGGTTTCCAAGCCTAAGATATGTTTTAGCTCCTGGTGTTGCTCACTGGTCATTACTTTATGCAATCCACCGTAACCGCTATATTCTTTTAAATTAATATCTGACTGAATAAACTTGATGATTTTATGATTCTTTTCAATTCTTGACATACTTCTTAGCTCCGTTATAGGTTAAACGCTAAATCTCTTTAGCTATTGTTATTATAATATATTAACCAAACACAAACAAGCTAAATTTATAAAAAGTTATTATTTAATATCAACAATAATTGTTGATTTATTAATGTTATTATATTATAATAACTATATCAAGAACGGAATGGCCGACTTGATAAACTAACCTTGAACGGAGATGAAAAATGTCATTAAATGGCGAATATTTAAACTTAGTAAATGATTTACTAGCTATGTCAGAAAAGGCTTTTATTGAAAAAAATGGTCAAACTCAACTAGCGATTGCTAAGCTATTTTTAAAATCTTATTTAATCCCGACAAATGTTCCATTGGGTGAGCAGACAGCAGCAACTAATGTCCAAAATATTATGCTGAACCATAGACCAGAAAATAAATTGACTGCTATTATCTGGTGCGCTGATGAAATAAAGTCAATATTGGCTCGTCATTTCTCATATATTCATTATAACAATAATGATATTTCTAAAATTGTAAATACGATTAGAAACCAGCATGACCCTGAAAGCGGGGTTAATTATGACGTGATAAGTACGCACATATATTTGCATTTTCAAACTCAAATACAGGCGCAGACTGAATCCGTCATTAAAAGACAAGCTGAAAAGGTTTGTTGATATGGGTAAAGTAAATTTATTTGAGCTATGCTGCCAGATCAATTCAAACAAGTATTTTATGTTTTATCTGACTAACGATAAAAGAGCAATAGCTTTTGAATGTAATCACCCAAGCTATAAAGGTGTGATGCTAATTGAAAGCAAATATACTTGCTATAACGTATATTTTGATCTGAAAATATCTAGCTTAGATAATATACAAATATCATATCTAAATGATCTATATAACCAACCTGAAAAGCATTTAATTAGTGTATTAAAAAATGATAATTTATTGGGTTCTATTCTTAAAAACATGTGTATCGCAACAACTAAAAAAAGAATGTTTTTATAAATAATTAACTATAATATATTGTAGTATTATATGTTAATATGATATAATAACATTATCAAGAACGGAATGGCCGACTTGATAAAGCAACCTAAAACGGAGTACATAAGATGAATGAATATGAAGCAAGAATAGCAGCTAAAAAAGAACGTCTAGCAGAAAAAGCACAAGCAGTTAGAAAGGAATCAGAAGCCACCTACAAACAAGCAAAAGCGTTATCTGACATCATCCCATTTGGACAGCCTATTTTAGTTGGCCATCATTCAGAAAGAAGGCATAGAAAGCATTTAGATAAAGTTGGTAATACGTTTCGCAAGTCATTTGAGTTAAACGATAAGGCCGATTATTACGACAATAAAGCGGATAGCGTTGGCACTGGCGGTATATCTTCACTCGACCCAGAAGCAAAAGACAAACTACAAGCCAAAATTGATTCATTAAAAGCCAATAATGAATATATGAAAACAGTTAATAAGTTCTATAAATCACTTTATACAAAGGCATTTAAAAAATCAGGTGATGAAAAAGAAGCGTTTAAAATGGCAGTTAAGGAGTTAGGCGAAACATACGAAGATGCAGCAAAAGAGATTATGCAAATTGTTAAATTTTATGCATTCCCACCACTGGCAAGAATAAAGCCTTATGTCCCTAGCACCGTTGAAATTAGAAGATTAGAAAAAAGAATTGCAACATTAGAAAGCGCTAAAAATATTGAAATAAAAGAAATTGAGAAGCCAGGCTTTAAAGTCGTTTTTGATACTGAAGCTATGTATATAAAATTTATCTTTGATGGTAAGCCAGCCGAAGAAATCAGAAATGTATTGAAGCGCAACGCTTTTAAGTGGAGTCGTTATAATAGCGCATGGGTTAGAAAACTAACCGATAACGCTAGATTTTCAACTAAATATACCATTGAAGAACTCGAAAAATTAACCAATTAATAGCTATAATATATTGTAGCTATTATTGTTAATATGTTATAATAACATTATCAAGAGCGGAATGGCCGACTTGATAAAATAACCTTAAACGGAGATTAAAATTATGTCTTTCAAAGTGATAAAAGTATCAAAAATTAAGCCAGGAGATGCCATTACAATTGGTGAGTTTGAGCCGCTTTTGTGTGTTAGTAGGATTGAGCTAAAAGGCTCTAAAGTGACCTTAACTTTTTGTGACCCAATGTCAGCCATTAATAACTTAAGGAGTGGCTTTAAACATTGTTATAATGCTTTTGATTTATTAGAAGTTTATCCAAGTTACTGGCCCGAATCTTCTTATGCTGAAATTAAAAAAATTGCATAACAGGGTAGGGTGAGAACATGAGTAAGCGATATGAAAAGCTGATAATTGAAAATATTGAAAGCGTGAATTGTAGTGACCAGGAAGTAAAGCAATTAGTTTATCTTTATGAGCGATTAGTTAGAAAAGTTGCAGCACTTAGAGCAAAAAAAATTTACTTTGATCTTGATGATTTTGCTAATACAAAAAATTCAGATTTAAGGCATTTTAAATTAATTGTGGTTAGAAATATTAAAAAAGACGAAGAAATTTATTCAGGTTTGTTTGACCATAAAAATAAAACTCTGTCGTTAAATGCTAAGTTTAAAATTACATTGTAATACTAAAAACATAAAATAAAACACTATAATATATTGTAGTTATATAAGTTATTATGATATAATAACATTATCAAGAACGGAATGGCCGACTTGGTGAACTAACCTAAAACGGAGTTAAGATAATGCCTTATATGTCACAAGAAGATAAAAAATCAATCGCACCAAAGATACAAAAATTGGCTAAAAAATACGGTGTAAAATGTAGTTTAGCGGTGCGCCATCATACAACTATTGTGTTAAATGTTAGAGCAGGGGAGTTGGACTTTATTGGCAACCATAACGAAGAATTGAAAGTACAAAATGAAAATCGTGAAGAATGTAGAAAACATAATTTAATCACAAATGGCTATATTGATGTTCGTAAAAATTCGATAGAAGAAGATTATACAGGCAAATGCAAAGCATTTTTATTATTAGCTAGACAGATACTCTTAAGTATGGACTATTACCACGAAAGCGACCCAATGACAGATTATTATAATGTTTCTTACTATGTTGAAATCAATGTGGGGAGATGGGATAAACCGTATAGTTTAACCTCATCTAATTGCTAACTATAATATATTATAGTATAATATAAATTGAATCTTGAGGTTGTTATTGTGTGGGAAATTAAAGAAACAAATATATTTCAAGATTGGTTTTTATCTTTAACTGATGAAAAAGCAGCGTTAATCACTCGTAAAATTCTAACCCTTAAAAGGTTAGGCAATAATGCAACGATTAAGCAGGGGAGTAAGTCATTAGGTAAAAGTTTATTTGAGTTAAGAGATAAAAACATGGGGTTACGTGCGTATTATACATTTAAAGGAAATAAGCTAATTATGCTTTTAAATGGTGGCGACAAAAACACAAAAAAACAGCAAGCTAAAGATATAAAGCTTGCTAGAAAGTTATTAAGTGAGCTGGAGTGAAGAGACATGAATAAGATTAAAATTTCTTCTTTTGAGGAAACAGCAAGAAAAAAATTAGGAAATGATCTATTTAACAAAATAGATCATGAAGCCCAGTTAATTGCTGATAATGTTACATCCATGCAACATGATATATCGGACACTTTAAAAAAATACATGAATGATAATAATATTGGGTTTAATGAAATTCAAAAAGGATTCAGCGACCAACCAGCCAAGACAAATTCATTAATAAAAGGTAGTGGTAATTTTACTATTAAGACGATTAGTGAGCTTGGTGCGGTTATCGGTAAAAAAGCAAGAATAGTATTTGAGTAGAGTTAATAGGTGCGTAGCCACTCCCAATAAAATAGGGAGAGTGGCGCAGCTTGTTATTGCATCTTTGATGCTTAAAACTAAAACGTATGTGCGATTAGCGGAAATAAAATAGGGATACTTTAAATGCAATTAAAACAAGTTGAGTAAATTAACCAAAAAGTAAAATTTAAAATATCCCTATTTTATTCTGCGGTTTAGCATCGCTAAAAATCCACAAGATACCGAGATAACATTTAATCAATTAAAAGCAGTATGGCATAAAAATGAGTAGAATAAGATTTAAAAAACCAACAACTAAAAAGCTATTATGGATAAGTATAGCAATTAGTATTCTACCTATATTTTATTTAATAATGAATTTATGTGGCATTGTATTCACTTATACAGGAAGTTTGCCAACTGGATTTTATTATCAAAAGAATTTTAATAATAAAATCCAAATAGGGCAAATTGTTAGTTTTTGTCTACCACAAAATATTGCGAAATATGGTTATGATAGGGGTTATATTGGTGAGGGTAATTGCCAAGGTGGTTACGCTGCATTAATGAAAGAAGTGGTTGCCATACCTGGCGATGATATTGTGATTAATGATAATGATATTATTGTTAATCATAAAGTATATTATGCGCCTGTTGGGTTTCATGATTCACATGGATTAACGGTTAAGAGATTCGTTAATAATGGTTCATACAAAGCAACAGGGTATTGGTTTTATGGTTTCGGTTCACCAACTTATAGTTGGGATTCTCGATATTATGGAGAAGTACCACAAGCAAATATCTTGCATGAATATAAACCATTATTGGTTTTTTGAATAAGTTAGAAATGCGCCCATGATGGTTGCTTTATGGTATTCACCTAAACCAGTAGCTTGTATATCACCGCCAAGCCTGACTAAATTGTGAAATCGAATTTTTTGCCATTGATCACCTAAAGTTTTATTTAATAGGTCTAGTTTTATTTCATCCTTTTCACTTTCTGGTTTGGCAAAATAGTCGCTACCAATGGCATAGTATTTATGCTCACTCGTGTTTAATTCAATTAAGCTCATAATGTCATAACAGATCAGTTGCGCCTTATCAGAACTGATATAACCACCATCCACTAAATCAAGTGAGCTTTTTTCAAAAGCCAGACCTGCTAAAAATTTTGAGCGGGCTGACTTTGTTCGTTGCTTGGTGCGGATTCTTGAGAGTTTTGCGCTGGCTCTCCTGAACCTTGCCCTGACTTTTTTACTTGTTTATTTACATTATGCTCAGGGCTAGTTTGGTTTTGATATTTGGTATAAATGGCTTCAAACTCTTTTTTGATTGTCGTGTCATCCAAGTCAGTAATTTTCGCATCCTTGGCTAATTGACCAATTTTATCAGCTCGCTTATTGTCTATTTCAATTGCCTGTTGTTTGAGCTTTTCAATTTCTTTTAGTAAATCATTTTTGAGTTCAATATCGGATTTACGTTTCTTTCTAGCTGCCATAACTAACCTTAATCTATTTTATTTTACTTAAACAATACTATACCAATGCTAAAAACGAATAACAATTAAAAAATAAACGAACGCCAGTGAGCACATATCAACATAAGGTAAAATAAGGAATATCGAAGATAAGACGTTTTTACTAATGCGCACTTATACGTTGATTGCATCAACGTGTGCGATCTGCTATTATTCTAATTGCATATATCAGGTTTTGTGTAAATGGCAGAGTTTCATTACGGTAGGCATACAGGTACAAGAGGTAACGGCAAGAATGCTGTATTTTGTGCTGCCTATATCCGAGCCGAAAAACAAACCTGTAATCGTACTGGAGAAACAATCGATTTCTCAGACAAACATAATGTTCTTTTCAAAAAAACCTATCTTCCTGAAAATGCACCTAAATGGGTCTCTAGCTTAGATCAAGATAAGCTATCCCCTGAATTATGGAACATTATTGAATTTGCTGAAAAACGTAACGATTCCCAGTTATATATTCACGATGATATTGCTATACCTGTTGAGCTGAAGTTTTCTCAAGCGAAAGAATTAGTTGATGAATTTGTAAAAGAAAAACTAGCTATTGATGGGGTTTTTGCTGATGTCGCAATCCATTGGGAGAGTGGTAATCCTCACTTTCATGTCGCTATGCCTGCTTACAGAAAGTTAACTGAAACAGGGTTTTCACTCAAAGAAAGATTAACACCAAGTCAGCTCAGCCAACGAGTCAAAGAGATTAGAAGTGACTTTGCCAGTCACGCAAATCGTAAGATGGAACAATACAATATTGATGCTCGCATTGATCACCGTAGTTATGCAGATAGAGGAATTGATCTAGTACCAATGCAGAAAATTGGTAAATCAAAATACATGAATGGTAGCTTATTACAGAAAGACAAAGTTGCTAAGAACGAAAGCATTAAGGCGACCAATCTGCAACGCATTAACGCTCAACCTGAAATACTATTAAAGCGTTTGGAGTCGTCAAAAGATGTATTTAATGCGGATGATATTAAGCAACAAGCAATGCGCTATAATGTACCGATTGATCTTGAGAAACATCACTTAGACCAGCAAGATAAATCACGATCACAGGTTGTTAGTGATACTATTAAAGTGCTTGAAAACGACCTCGGTATATTCACTGAGAAAGATGTGAACCGTGCTATATTTCAATTGAGTGAACACACACAAGACCACCAGAATATTGTTACTAAACTCACTCAATCTGATCAAGTAATTCCATTAGGTTTGGGTGTTGATGGTCGCCAGACCTATACGACTAAAACAATATTTAATCGTGAAAAAGAATTGCGAAAAGACATATCTAGTATGTCAAATGATTTGCGCTTTAGTGTAGATAAACCATTGATTGATTCTGCTGTTGCTAAGTATGGTTTAAATGCTTCTCAAGCAAATGCGCTTAAACATATTACCTTGCCTAATCGTGCAGCTATTGTTACTGGTTTTGCTGGTACAGGCAAAAGCTATATGCTTAAACCAGCTCAAGAGATTTGGAGTCAAAGCGGATATAAGCCAATTGGTGTCGCATTATCTGGTGTGGTTGCTGCTTCACTTGAAAAAGATACTGGCATTACTTCTTACACTGTCGCATCTATTGTTAAACGTCTTAAAAATGGCGAACAAGTATTTAACGATAAAAGCATTATTGTGATGGATGAAATGGGCATGACAAATCTTGAGTCCATGCAAACCATTATTGCTTATGCTAAATCAACTGGTGCAAAATTTGTTGGTATTGGTGATGTTGAGCAAACCCAATCAATTGGGTCAGGCGCACCAACTCGATCTATGATTGAGGAAATTGGCACAGTTACTATGACTGATGTTAGGCGACAAAAAGTAGATTGGCAGCGTGATGCGACGGTCATGATGGAGACACAACAAACGCTTAACGCTTTTGACTTATATCAGCAACATGGTCATATACACTATGTTGATCAAGACAACTCAGTTGCAGATAAGCTTGTTTCAGATTGGATTAATGCAAGTCAAAATGTGTCTAAATCTTCTGATTTGTTGGTTGTCACTTATACCAATGAAAGTGCGGATAAGTTAAATACTCAAGTACGACAATATTTAATTTCAACTGGTCAGTTAGAGCAAGGTCAGTCTTTTAAACTAGCAGACAGACAAGCTAATTTAAGCGTTGGTGATCGCATTACATTTACCAAGAGAGACAAACAGCTTGGTATTGAAAATGGTTATTTTGGTCAGATTACCAATATCAATGATAAACAGTTAAGCGTCAAAATTGATGGTGGTGAAACCTTAACATTCTCATTAAATGACTATAATCATATTAAACATGGTTATGCAGCGACTATTCATAAAATACAGGGTGCGAGTGTTGAGCATTGCTTTGCTCTGTTAGATAGTCATGGTTGGGATCGTCATTTAATGTTGGTTGCTGCTTCTCGTCATAAATCTTCATTTAATCTTTATATTGATGGTAAACAATTTAAAACAGTGGATGAAGCTAAAGAAGTCGTTTCACGTAACGGATTAAAGGATCATTTATCGGATTACCCTGTTATGTTTTCACGCTCACGTGGGCATGATGTGCAATCAGTGAGTGAACTGGCAGCTAAAAAACTATCAGGTATTAAAGATAAAATTCATGATGGTTGGTTGTATGTATCTAATTATGAGCGTTATTTAGAGAATCAAAAACAGCGTCATGAAAATGCAATCGTTCAGAACCAAGACCCAATCAGAGAGCAAGCTAAAATTGTCGCATCCTATGCTGATCAGCGTATTGAAATTGCCGTAAGTTATAAAGAAATACATGCTTTGAGAGAACAGGAAGAAGAGATTAATCCTGAATTGTGGGATCGAGTATATGGTCAAGAATTGCAAGCTGCAGAGTTGGCATATCAGATTAAACATGGTGAAGTTGACCTGCAGGCTGCCATTGAAGCTAACCGCATTTCAACTAGCCGTTTAAATTCATCGGTTGAATTTAAAGAGCGTCATGATCAAATAAAACATTTGTATACCAAATATCAACAAAGTCAGTTATGGGATATCAATAGCGCAAATAATATCATTAATGACTTAGGGGATTATCAAAAGCATGTGCGTCAAATAAGTGGTCAAAAATACTTTGATTTTATGGCGCAATTGCGTAACCAGGCAGCGATCAAACAGTATGAAACAGCACTTGAAAAATTTGGGGTCGAGCAGCGACCATTACTGATCAAATGTCGTGATTATATTCAGTATGAATCAACCTTGAATGAATTGCGCCAACAGCATAAAGCAGGCGAGTATAAAGATGTATCACTGCAAAAGACAATTAATGCCACGATTATAAAACGCAATGAATTTGCCACTGAGATAAACAATCATCCTGAGCTGGGTGATCATTTCAAAGTGGATGTTAAGCAATTACAACGCCATATTGATCAACATGAAAAATCAAATAAAGCGGTACTTGAATTTGAGCGTTTAACAGATAGTACCCTTGCACAGCCGAATCATTTTAAACAGTCGATTGCTAAGCGTGTTAAAAGTGAAATGATGACTTATGCACCTTATTTTGAGCAACATTTTGAGACAGGCTTAAAACAAATTAATATTGAAAATTGGCACTATGGACAACAGCAAGCATTAAGGTCTTTGGGTTCATCTGATCCAAAAGCGCAGGCATCCATTGCCTTAGTTAAAAATTATTTTAATACAGCACAACTCGCTAGAGAGTCATTCGCTAAGCATCAGGTATTGAAAGAGAAAAATTCTCCACGTCAATCATCTACATTATCGTTGGCTCAGCATTACGCTCGATCAAGAAACCAGATTGCACATAAGATCATGCAAGATGCGCATTTACATGTTGGCGCATTATCCGTATTTAAAATTGATACTGATAAATTATCAGGGCAATATCGTACTCACCAAGGTGTACAAAATTATCTGTCTGCAGGGAAAATGCAACAGCGTAAATTATCTGCAGAGATGTTGTCTCAGTATGGGCAATATGGTCATTATATTGAGCACCACAATTTATCATCGCAGCTTAAAGGTCAACGCCAAGCGCAGGATATTGCTAGACTTGCCAAAAATAAAAGTTCGCATGCTGTTATTGGCTATAATCAAATTTTAAATCGTTATTTAGATAATCAATCTGCAGCACAAGCAGCTTGGCGTAAGTCACAAACAGTTGCTCATAAAGCTGAAGCATTAAAAATATTATCCAACGCTTACCATAAAAAAGCTGATGAATATGCCCATAAAATTATTAAAGAGTTTGATCATTACCAGCCAGTTTTAGCAGCAAGATACCCAGATCAAGCGAAGCGTGAAAAGATCGTTAGTAAGCTTGAAAGTAGAGCTGATAATCACCAGAAGCGCATCACGATCCGTACCTATATTTCTCCTAGCTCAACTAGATATCAAAGAGAATTGGCAGCTTATCGTTTAAACCAAGATTTCAAAGGTCATGTTGCCTTGGGTTATGATGAGGGGTTAGTTTGGGGTAGTGTTAACAAAACGGCTTATCCTGAGAAAGTTAGGCAGGCAAGAGCCAAACTTGATGAGCAATACCATGATGTATTTGATTCTATGCAGTCATATCAAGGTGTTTGCCGTCAAGCTGCAGATGCTTATGTCACTGTTAAAACGCTTGAGAAATCATGTAAGCAATCTCTGAACTTATCTGAGCAAGCGGAGATACCAAAAGAGAAAGTAACGCCTGAGCTGCAGATGTCCCGAACAGAGATGTTCAAACTGATGGCAGTCCGTCATGAGGTTGCCTACCAGATACGTGAAGATTTTCCAGAGTTGGTTGAATTAACAAATCTGAATAAAGAAAACTTAAAAGAAGTTGTGCCGGGCTATAACCCTGAAAAATTCACTACCCATGTTAAATACCATGAAGCTTATCTGCAGGCAAAAGAGCGAGTAACAATATTTGCTGGTCTATCTGAAGCAGAACGTTTAAATAGTGGTTTGCCATTGGCGTATGGGATGACTCAGCGTATCGGCAAGCATCGTTTTCATTTACAGCACCATGAGATTAAAGAATCAGAAATATGGCAGCTATCTCAACGGCATCAATACCAGCTTGATAACGCCAAGTTATCAGGTGAAGATCAGCAATTACATCAAGTGTTATCTGATTATGTAATTGCTAGAGATGAAGCCAAACAAGCTTGGCAGTCTGTCAGAGTGAGCGAGAAGCAAGGCAAATCAAACGCTGAATTTAAGCACCAGGCTTTAAATAAAAATGCGCTCCGAGATGAAAAGGCTTATCAGGCATCACAAATGTTAGGTAAGCACTTGGATAGTCCTGTTTTTGAAACATTTGTCGAGCATAAACAAGTCTGGCGTAATATTGATGTCACTAAGCTGGTCCAATCTGCGCAAAGTCATCAAGTCATTGTTGATTTGCAACGATACCGAAACAGCATTGGAACAGACCAATCTAAGCAATTAGCTTATGAAATTAGTGATCGTTATGATGCTAAACAACTCCAGAGAAAATTAGCAGCACAAAATATTGCACCTGCAGACTTCTGGAAAGATGCAAAAGCTGGTTATCAGGTTGGTTATCGTAACGGGTTATCCCAAGCAGAACAATTACGCTATGATACCGTACTGGCTTATCGCACCAAGTCGATAAAAACAGCCGAAGCTTATGCCAAAGGGGATCGAGCTGCAGGCGTTCAATTAGTAAAAGAAAGGAATGCCTTTGCAGCAAAGATTACGCAGGCACTGCCAGCTTACGAGCCACATCTAAATAGAGAGAAAATTAGCCTTGAGAAATTAGATAAGCATGCCGAGCTGCAGTCACGTTCTTATCAGAAATCTAGCAAACCAACGCAAAACAACACACAGCAAGAGGTAACGGTTAGGCGCACTTGGGATGCAAATCGTATCACCCAAAGCTTAATGCAAGATCCAGTTTCAACTTATTCTCAGATATTTGGACAACCTAAAAAGGTCAGTACGTTTGAAGCCAGGTGGACGAATGGCGTTGTTGTTACCCTGAAAGGTAACAAAGCAGGCACATGGTATAGCTTTGTCGATAAAAAGGGCGGTACGCCAATTCAAGCACTAATGCATGAGCAAGGGATGAATTTTGTTGATGCGCTGAAAAAAGGTGCAGAGATTGCGAATTTAAGCGAATCTCAAGCGCAAACTGATCATTACATTGTTAGGGAAAAACAAAACCCAGCGCACCAGGTGAAGATTGAAACCGAGCATAAACAAAAAGTTGAAGCTGCACAGTCTATCTGGATGGGATCACAGCCATTGAAAGGTACGTTAAGTGAGCGTTATTTGCAGCAACATAGAAATATTCAAGCGACAGATAATCTTGAAATTAGGCATTGGCCAAAGGGTGCAAAATGGGTTGATTATAACGATCAAGGCCTGCGCATCGAGCGTATTAATAAAATACCAGCAGCCGTCATTAAAGCAGAGGATCATCAAGGTAATGTGACTGCAGTTCAAAGGGTGTACTTAGATGAGGTTACTGCAGACAAAAACACCTTTATGGATAATGCCAAATTGTCAAAAGGTGTGGTTCAAGGTTCTGCAGGCATTGTACAAAGAGGTACGGATGACAAGGTGATCATTGCTGAAGGTCCAGAGACAGCAGCAACATTAGCGGTTGCTTATCCTAAATCGACTGTTTTAACTTCTTTTAGTGTCAGTAATTTAGCTGAACTTAAACCTGTTATTGAAGCATTAAAACCAAAACAAATTATCATTGCTGCAGATAATGATGGGGAAAATGCAGCGACTCGTTATCAGATTGAAGAATCAGCCATGAAGTTGGGTGATCAAGTTATAGTGAAATACCCTGCAGCCGTTCAGGGATTACAGAAAACAGATTGGAATGATGTTTTAAAAGGCCAAGGCATAGAGGGGGTAAGGATGCAATTCGATACACAGGATATTAGAGAGACGGCAGCTGAAGCCTATCTAACTAAGCATGAAGCATTACAAGATAGTGATTTTTCTAAGTATCGTTATGATGCTAAAAACGATCAAATTGTATTGGGTCAAGCATCAAATGCTCGCTATGACTATCATAATGAGCGCTTAGCTTCAAATGAGCCATTCCAGCTAAAAGAAAAGAAACATGCACTGGATAAGGTGTACGTTTGTCAGAACTTACAAGATGCTCATGCAATTAGCAAGCTTAGTCCAAATTCAGGCATTATTTTGGCGAACCAGGAGCAACTATCAAAAGTAGCAATTCTTAAGTCAGAATCGGCTGTCGTTGTGCTTGATAACGTTCAAGAAAAAACGCACCAGGTCCTAAAAGAACAAGTAAGGTTAATTATGCCGAATGGTGGCAAGGTTCAAACCGTTGTGCCAGATATAAAATCACCTCATACGCATACCAGTGTTGCTGAAGCATTTGCAATGAATCCTGATAAGTATCGTATGAAACATTATGATTTTACCGTTAAGCCAGAATCTCTCACTGAAAAGTTGTTTAATAGGCGCAATAAGCCTGTCGAGCAAATGGAAATTGTTAGACCTAAACTTAACAATGCCAGCGCAACTTACTACTTAAAACCAGATCAATCAGGCTACCAAGCATTAAAATCATACATGAATAGCGTTGACCAGTTAAAACGGACTGACACCATGAAAAGTGCGATTGAAACTTCTAAGCTATCTGAAAAGATCAGTGAAACTTTTAGGCACAGTCGCTTTAACACTGATTTAAAGCCGACAGCAGCTTCTGCAGCCGTTGCGATTAAGCATTTAAAACAGGACAAGCCTTTATCTATCAAAGAACAGCAAGTATTAGTAGCGCATAGTAAGCAGATCAGGCTGGATAGTGACACCAGACTGCAGATGAAATCGGTTGTAAAAGATATGCTTGATAGGAAAGAGAATCGAGTTATTGAAGATAAACTGATTGCGCTCAATGATCAAAAGAAAGATTTATTTGATGTATTGAAAAAACGTAATGTCTCTTATGAGCAGATGAATGCTGATTTTGCGACACGAAAACAAGTCAGCTTTAATGATAAAGCCATAGACTCAGAAAGCGTGAGTGCCATGATTAATCGAATTGAAACAGAAGTAAGTCGTAAAAAACAACGTGAGAGCCAGAAAGAAAATATCCAGCAATCACGTAGTAAAGGTATGCGTAGATAGTCAAATTTATTGTAGTGTTGCTCCTGAATTCCCACCACGATGCAATCTGATTATTTTACACCCATTATATTGCCGATTTGTTCACAATCTTTCCTTAGGTTTAATTTTCTGTCTTGCTACCAAAACTCATTATCTATATCGTACGATATAGATACATGTTGAATATATCATAAATGATATATATACTTATTGATATAATAATCTATGTTGTATTGCTGTGTGGGAAGTTGAATATACTGATGAGTTTGGGAATTGGTGGGGTATCCTTAATGAAGATGAGCAGAGCGACATTGATGCCGTTGTTACTTTATTAGAGAAGCTTGGTGTTAAATTGCCTTCCCCTTACTCTTCTTCGATTCACGAGTCAAAACATAGTCATATGCGAGAACTCAGGGTTCAACATAAAGGCAGACCATATCGAATATTATATGCTTTTGACCCCAAAAGATGCGCTATTTTGCTTATAGGTGGGGATAAGACAGGTAATGATAACTGGTATGATGAGTATGTACCAATAGCAGATGATCTCTACGATACACATATTGAAACTTTGGATAAGGGTGATAAAAATGGCTAAGAGCTTTAACAAACTAAGAGAAAAAATGACCCCTGAAGCTAGGGAAAAGGCAAAACTTAAAGCAGCGCAACTTATGGAGGATATGCCTTTATATGAATTGCGTGAAGCTCGTAAACTGAGCCAAGAACGCATTGGTGAAATATTAGGTAAACGCCAAAGCAATATATCTAGGCTCGAAAAAAATACAGATATGTATATATCTACACTTAAAAGCTACATTGAAGCAATGGGCGGTACGCTAGATATTGTTGCTAGGTTTCCTGATGGCTCGGTAAAGATAAATCAATTCCAACAACTAGACCAAGGAGTTTAATGTGAAAGTGATTGTTATTTGTACCGAAGTGGGATTTTAGTCCCAAATATGTGATAGAACCCATTGATGCGTACTAGATTTATAATTAAGCATGCTGGTCGCTCTATGATGACCCCTACGGTAAAAAAATGATTAAAAAATACGAAACATACAGTGTGCCAGTATTAGAGATAACTTGCTATCTGTGCTTGCTTCTCTTGCTTTTATCAGTGCCAGTTGCAGCAATGTTTGACATGAGGGCAACAATCTCGATTTATAACTTTCCAGTTATGCTGTTAATTCTATTTGGTGCTTTAAGTGCTATTCCATTTTTTCATGATGATGCCAGGTTTTTTAATAAGTTAGTTGGTTTTATTCAAGCTCCAAATATCAATAGAAAAAGCTTTATATTGCTTTGCTCTTTATGCTTAATATACCTAGCATTTATTCCATTGCAAGCAGCTTTAAACGAGATATTCAGAGGCACGGCATTAGCACAGAATGGTAAAATCAGTCATGCTTTTTTCGCTGATGTTATTTATGCGCCAATCTCCGAAGAAGTTGCATTCAGGCTAGGATTATTCTTAGCATTGGGCTGTATCTTTAGATTCTTTAAGTCGTCAGATAAGAGCAAATTCTTTACGCCAATTTTTGTATTACTTTCAGTGTTAATGTTCACTTTCGCTCACGTTTGGAAATCACCGATAGGGCTTGTATCAACTGGCATCACCAGCATTATTTTGTGTTATGTTTTCCTGCATTATCGGTCAGTTTTCATTCCAATTTTATTACACATGTCCAATAATTTAATTGCGTATATAAGCAATACTGGGATATTGGACAAATTTGGAATCAATAATATTGCTCAAGTGGGTTTGCTGT
The DNA here is from genome assembly GCA_913060525.1 of uncultured Gammaproteobacteria bacterium. Classification (GTDB taxonomy): domain Bacteria; phylum Pseudomonadota; class Gammaproteobacteria; order Francisellales; family Francisellaceae; genus CAJXRW01. The sequence continues at coordinate 11,990 of CAJXRW010000003.1, read as the reverse complement.
ATTTTATAGGTTTTAGTTTATTTGTTTGCGTTTTATGTTTAGCTAAAATTGATAAGAAAAAGGTGGGTTGTGCTATGCAATGAACGTTCGTTAAGATTATAGTTGTTGATGTTAGTGCAAAAAATCCATTAAAACTGCGGTTAATTTAGCTAAATAAAATTATTTTAAAGCAGTGACTGTTTTGCCCCCTGTTTACGACCAAATATGCCGTATGACCCTAGAACCCATTATTATGCTCACCTACAACCTCACTTACGATTACGAGTGATCGACACTGTTAATGTATTGATCTTTAGATGTTCTAAAGAAAACATTGCAGTATTGGAGTTGAATATCAGGAGGATTTGCATTTAATATGTTTATATATGGGTTAAGCTCAATTACAACGTCTAATGATTTTATTGTACCCTTTTTAACTTCTAATATTTTATTAAATAACGCCTCCCTTCCCTCATAAGGCTTAACATCCTTGGCAGCAGAAGTGCTAGGCATTCTGAGTATGATATTTTTATTACAATTCGGTGCATCAATAGGGAATTTAGACTTAGAGATTAATATTTCAAACTGGCCATTATTGCTTATTTGTTTTTGAGGAAGAATGAAATTGGTTTGTATTAGCTTGAATGCAATATGATAGTAGGTGGTATATTTACCCTGTGACATGTAAATCTGAGTTTTTGAATAGGCTGATTGTAGTATTAAGATCATTACAATTATGGATATAATTCTCATTTTGGCAGATCCTTGGTGTATTCATACCAGTTATGCTCAAATTCAATTGATTTTCCTTTTCCAAGAGAATAATGGTCAGCTAAGGATAAAATAACACAGCATGGGGGTCTAGGGTTAAATTTTAATCCTATTATTATATTTGGCAATAAATAACTTAGATTTACCATTATGTAGGTCTTTTATTGATCATCGATACTAATTGGTAGCTAGTCGGAATACGTCAGTAAATAGACAGTAAGCATTTTAAAACACCTCTTTATCCCTTATCCTATCTATATTTGCAGGCTTCTTGTTTAAATCTAATACATATTCACCAAAACGCTTCAGATGTTCACGAATATATGGGCTTAGATAACTGACATCTTCTTTGGTATATTCGTAACCTTCATCCTTTAATTCATGGAGTATATTTGTCATATCGACAACATCTTGTAGCATAATGCTATTAGTAATGATTTGATTATATTTTATAGACTTCTCCATTTCATCAGGATCATTTGTGGCGACCAACTTCTTAGCTCCAAATCTTACCCAATCTGACAAACCATTATAAGCTTCGGCTTTATTAGTTGTGTCAGTAATATTCTGGCGTAAGTTCATATCTGATATATAATCTAACAAAAAAGTTGTCCTGATTACTTTGCCTAATTCCTGGAATGCCTTATAAAGCCTGTTCTTATAATTATAAGAGTTTAGTTTGCTGAGCATGAATGAGGAAGATACTTTCCCCATTTTAACGGAAATAATAACTTGCATTAAATCTTGCCAGTGAGTCGCAATCATATTCCAATCAATCCAAGCATCACAAAACATATCATCGATATTTTTATATTTTGACTTTTTTTCTGGTCTGTAAATCTTTAGATTTTTCCAATGTCTAATTCGAGGCATTAGAGTAATGCCAAAAAGGTATGCAAAAGCAAATACTGGTAAAGATTGTCCTTGAGTGTCTGAATGTACAATTTTAGGTTGAATTTCTGATGCATTTTGTAATAAGCCATCAATAATATGTATGGCTTCCCATACACCACACTGAATGAAAGTTGAAAATAAGGCAATGTAGTTATCGGCAACATGATGATACGCAACCCCACCTTTTTTACGATATCTAAAATGTGGCTCAGCAATTAAATTATTGTCATTGATGTCTTCCATTGTGCCATCAACGGCACATCGCTTCCCGTCTCCCCAGGCTTTAGGTAGTTCAAATTGATTAATACAATCAATGATTTTGGTTAGTGATTTATTGAGGGATTTGATGGAGAAGTGTTTCTGGTTTACTCTGGATAAAACACGTGGTGAAACTTCATTACGGATGTGTCTAGAAGTTTGATTTAACCCAAGCCCTGTCCCTTTTGCAAAGGTAGTAAGAATATACTTTTCAACTGGGTTGTCTAGTTTGGATTCACTCCCATCAAGAGAGCCACACTCTGCTGTCCAATTAACGTAATATTCTGAGTTTGAAAGCACATCCAGTAATGATCGTTCTGGCATTCTTGATTTTATGATTGACTCAAGTTTTTGCGCTGATTCACTGGCAGGTTTTGGCTCATGCTTTTTGATACAGGGTATCCCCTCATCACTCAATACAAAGTCAGGGATGTTATGATAATTTTGATCTACATAATCTGCTTTTTCAATTAATTCCTTCTTTAGATTTTTAATCATTTCTAACGGGTTATTTGGAATACCTACTTGCTGGCAAAACTTATCCAAATGCTTTTTACACTCATCCCAGGGGAGCAATTCAGCTCGATAATCTGCATAGTTATCAGCACCATCGACATAAATATCACCAGAATTTAAACCTTTAGAGAGAAACTCAAATACGCTAGTTTCTAGTTCTTTTCGATTCAATTTCACTTTACTATTCATATTGGTGTAAATACGATTTTTCCAGAATTCAGTTGTAAAGGATAAATCTACATCATCATCAAAATACTTTGGCTTGTCATTTTGGTAGTCTAAAATAAATGATATCGCATTAATTAAAGCCTGATGCGCTGTGGAAGATTTTGGGTCAATACGTTGAGTGATGCTATAGAGGAGTGATCTGTTTCTCAACAATTTTAGCGAAAGAAATAGCCTATGTTCATTACTATGGCTAATAATTACATCTTGGCATTTATCAATAATCGCATCTGCGCCACCAGATTTGCTTATTTCATTGAAAACCCAGTCACCATAACTATTAGCTTGTGGAATGGTTTTAGATCGCCCAACAATATTCATTAAAATATCAGCAACTTCACAAGAATCAGCTTTATTATCTTCAAGTTTTTGATCAAGCTCATTGCGAGCGCTTTTATGTGCAGAAGCAACCATTCTGCAAAGCATTGATGTGAGTGCATCCTTTGAAATTGCTTGAGACCTTGATATTAAAGAGGCAACAAGTGTGTGCTGTCTTGAGGTTGATATTTTTTTCATTTCATCTGCAGTCAAACTTTTGGCTTCTTCTGCAAACTGTTCAACTTTAACTTTAGCGACCTCAGATAGAAAAACATTAATATCACCCAAACTGCACAACCATTCATAATGCTTCAGAAAATCTCTGAACCTTTTAATCGAAGGTCTCTTTGGCTGTTTCTTAAGGTCATTGAAAAGTGAATGATTGTTTTCAACTTGAAGTAACTCAGTAAATAACTTGTCCGTGCCATTAGATACGGCTTTCTTACTCACTGCATTAAAGATTTTATTATTTACTGTATGGCGAGTATGTCTGACTAACTGGTCTAATGTATGGAAACTGGGTAGCTCATAGCCATTTTCAATGAGGTGTTGAACCACTGCACTAATGATATCAGCAATATTGTTCATGTTGTGAGAAATGTTGTATGCAAATTTAATTGCAGATTTTCTTGCAACATTTATTCGTCTACCATTAACCTCTTGATGCTCCCACTTAGTGATTTTCAGATAAGTACGAATAACATTTCGATGGGTATAGAGTGTTGTTGGTGAAAGCGAATCATAGCCAACTTTTGTTCTGTGATGAAATCGTAGTGATCTCTTTAGATGAAAAATAATCACTTCTGGTATTTCATCTATTGAAATAAAATAGCCGAGTTTTTGAAAAGTCTTTAGCTGAATTGCAAAATTAAGTTTTGGCTGAGACTTTCTTGTGTGTTTATTCATTAAGGCAACTTCATCTGAAGACAGTGTGTAATATTCATCAAGATCCTTTTGCTTGATTTTTCGTCTTTTTGAATATCTTGGATATGCGGTACGCTCAATGGTAGACATTTTAAATTTCTAGTGTAAATTTATATAAAACAATTGGTATTTGTATAACGTAAATTACGTTACGGGTTTTGAAACACAAATCAATCTCGTTTATGCAAATATTGTTAGTGTTAAATAAACGGTCGTTTGTGAAACAGATATGTTAATAGGATATGCAAGAGTTTCTAAAACAGATGGGACTCAAAATTTAGATTTACAGAATGATGCCTTAGTAGAAGCAGGTATTGATTCTGAAAATATTTATTCTGATCAGTGTTCAGGTAAAAAGGCAGATCGCCCTGGATTGGATGCCTGTATTAAAGCATTAAGACAACATGATATTTTAGTTGTCTGGAAGCTTGATCGATTAGGCAGAAGTTTACACGACTTGGTTAATCTTGTTCAAAAATTTTCAGATAAAGGAATCGGACTCAAAGTCTTAACGGGCAAAGGAGCTAATATTGATACCTCCACACCAACGGGAAAGATGTTTTTTGGTTTCTTTGCAGTATTGGCTGAGTTTGAGCGTGACCTTATTATTGAGCGCACTAAAGCTGGATTGGAATCTGCAAGAGCTAGAGGTCGCAAAGGTGGTCGTAAACATGCATTAACAAAATCGCAAATTAGATTGGCTCAAGCAGCCATGGGTAAAAAAGAAACAGTTGTAAGTGAATTATGTAAAGAGCTAGGCGTTACTCGACCAACCTTATATCGTTATGTTGGACCTGATGGAATGCTAAGACCACAAGCTTTAGAAGTTTTGGGAAATCTGGAGTATCAAAAATAAAAAATGCTTTTATGTTATAAGGATTATTTTGTTGTAAACACAAGCTTTCAGAAGCAAATTTCACATCAGATGATGCAACCGTAGTTTACAGTTTTACACGCCAAAACCTAGATAAAGAAGCTAAGAAAATTTGTAAATGGTGTCAGTATCACCTATACCAATAGGTATAAAAGTTAATGAGGATTTATAGTGTTGAAACAATTATTAATATTTATTATTGGCTGTGCAAATAGTGTTTTTATAGTAGCAGCTAGCAATCAGAATATAATTGTACCCAATTCTGTTATGACGCCAGGTGGGAGTAATTTGGGTTATGTGCTAGATGATAATAATGTAAAAATTTTTAAAATTGCAGCTGCGCCCGTAACCAAGATCATATTTGATAGCAGTATTAATCTAATTGAAAAAGATGTACCCAAAGAGGCAAGATATATCGGGCCAACATTATCGCAACCACTGGAGAAACAAGTTGTAAATGGGCTGGGATATAATAACTCAATCCCAGGGCCAACCATAATTGTAAATGAAGGAGATATTATAAGGGTTGAATTTACGAACAACCTTGATCAACCAACAAGCGTGCATTGGCATGGAATCATTCTTCCAAATGATATGGATGGTGCTGGTGGAACAGATGACCCAGTAGTTATGCCAGGAAAATCGACTGTATATGAATTCCCGATTGTCAACAAACCAGGGACTTATGCGTATCATAGTGGCTTTAATGATACAAAACAGGTTATTTCAGGGTTAAGAGGGATGTTTATTGTATTGCCAAAAGAAGGTAATGACATTAAAAATGATTTTGCTATTATGCTTCAAGGCTGGCCTGTTCTCGGTAATGGTGGTGAAACAATTAATACCATGAGTATGGCAGATAAGTTTTTTACGTTTAATAGCTTAGCGGCACCAAATTTTCCCGTATTACACGCCCCCTATGGCGAGAAAGTAAGAATACGCTTTGCCAATATGTCTGCAGATGTAGCACATCCTATTCACTTACATGGTTATAGTTTCAATATAACTGGTACAGAAGGTGGGCCAATTCAGCCTTCAGCACAATGGCCAGCTGCAACAGTTGCAACTGCCCCTGGTCAAACTCGCAACATTGAATTTATTGCAGATAATCCAGGCATTTGGCGTTTACATTGCCATATATTGCATCATATTGTTAATAACCCAAGTTATTATGCTGACAAGAAAGGGATTGTTCCAGAGGGTGGGATGTATACTTATTTAATCGTCGATGCCCCTGAAAAAGATGCGAATCTCTCAAATGCTTATCCTTGGGTAAAAGATAATAATTGGTCAAAATATTAAAGCACTTTTCTGGTTACACAAAGCTATTATAGATATACTTACCCATGGGTGAGTATACCTGCCAGACCCCTTAAATTTGTTCATAGTAACATAATGGAAAATTTAGTATTAGGCCATTTTATGCTTAAGGCTTTTCATATAAATCTATCTTGAGGTTATCGTATTGATAATTAGGTTCAGACTTTGGCAGAGCTTTTGAGCTATTAAAGATTAGGGATTTGAACTTCCTGTAACTTTTTCAGTTTCGTTCGCATTGTCAGGTGAATGATTAGTGGAGTTCGCACTATGAAGGTTTCTATTATCGCCATCTGATACTGTGGAGTTTTCATGGTAAAATTTGGCGCTTTTTGGGTTTTTTTCATGAATTTTATCATGCAATTCTGTATTGTGGGTGTAGGCTTCTTTTGTTGTATTTCTCACGTATGTTGTTTCTGCGAAAGTTAGCGTTACATTAAAAGCTAAAAGTAAAATAAATATAATTTTCATATCTGGGTTACTCGTTGGTTATTTCAATTACAAAGTATTCTTCTTCTAAATAAATTATGCTTAAAATTGTTTGTTTTTAACAAAAAAATGAGTTTTTCTCTTAACAAAAAAACGTTAAAGTTAAACATACAGATTTTCTAACACATAAATACACGTTACTAAAACCGATAATATTATTAGTATATAATGTTTAGGCATGACTAGTCTATTAACGTCAACACCAAAATAAAACCCTGTTTTGATATTTAAGAATTAATGACGATGTAATAGCAGTTTTTGCAACAGATACCGAGGGTTAAGAGTTTTAATTATTTGATTTATTGGTATAGATAATATGCAGACCAACAAGCCTAGCGATTAATATGGCAATAAATAGTTGTCCTGAAATAGCTTCTAGTGATGCAATAATTTTTAATGGCCCAAATGTAGGTATTAAATCCCCATATCCAAGCGTACTTAATGTTACAAAGCTAAAATATATTGCTTCTGTAAAAAATGCTGGATGAGGATATAAATTCGTATTAATAAATGTGTTCGATACTTCCAATATGAAAGCACCTGGATGTAATGTGAAAATAATTGTATAGAAGATAGCAAATAAAAGCCCTAATATTAGATATGCACATATAGCAGCTAATAATTTATTTAGCGTAATCGTTCTCTGTCTGAAAACATATTTAACCATTGAAACTAAGATAAAGCTAAAAAATATAAATTCAACACATAATGTTGAAACTATTATCCACCTATATTGTGCGTAGGATGCTAACCATACCCCTAAAAGAACTATAAGTGCGAGTAAAATTGAGCTGATCTTTTGGTATGATTTTTCTAAAAAAATTGATACACCACTAGTCATTAATATTGCAAGGCTGCATTCCGTTATCAGGACATGTTCTGGATAATATCCATGCAGATATGGATATAAAATCAAAAATAAAACTAAAATGATTAAGAAAATTGCTATTTTATGTGATGAAAATATTTTCACAGATATATTGCCTTATATTTTGTATAGGAACTTACTATCCTAAATTCATATATTTCATTTATAAACCATTATATTCTTTTGGTGCTAAAGCGTTTGCGAAATGATCATATATCTACTACTTTATTAGGTAAGAGGATTATTGAATTGCTATGAGCATATTAAGAAAGATAAAACCATATCAACGTCTGCTAATGTATATTTGGATTGCATATCTAGTGACGGTTATTGCTTGTGTGCAGGACCACACAACACATAGTCACTCTCATATATTACCTGCTGAGTCAGCATTAATTTTGGATAATACTGATCATATAGGACATCATCATTCACAAGAGCAAGAATCCTTAGAAGTGACAAACCCGATTCATATTAATAATATCATCTTGGCAATGATGGTAGGAGTAATATTATGGGTTATTGTTTTATTTCCAAATTTTAATCTGTATCCAGTCGTTTTAGAGCGTTGTTGTTTCTATTGTCGTAAAAAAAGACGAAAACGATTACGATATGAACTATCATTCTCCTCTACTCTAGGTGTTAGAGCACCACCGGTATCCTTATAGAAATTTCATTAGTTTGGAATGTGTCTTGAATAAACAATTTTCAGTTATCCTGTTATTTGAAGTTGTTTAGTCTTCACCGCTAATGAATGAGAATTACAACCTATTTTCAATAGGCTCACAGCTGTCTTTGTTTGATCAGCAATATACTTTGTAAAAATTAAGGAAATTTTATGCCAGAAATTATTCCAAATCTGCACCCATTTTTTGTACATTTTACCATTTCGCTTATTACGATCTCATTCTTATCCTTATTAAGCGCTAAAATAATTAAATCATTTCATTTTACCAAATTTCATAAGGAACTATTAATCGTTTCAAAATGGTGTTTATGGTTGGGCTCTTTAGCAGTGATTTGTACTGTTGGGGCAGGATTTTATGCTTATTATTCAGTTAACTCACATTCAATGAATAGTCATATGGCGATGTTAACTCATAGGACTTGGGCATTAATTACATTCACGGTTATCATTGTCATGTCCTTGTGGTCTCTTATATTGCAGTGGTATAAGAAGCCGCCAAAATTATTGTATACTCTTGGTTTATTCTTAGCTTTTTTAGGGGTAATGATAACGGGTTTCTATGGCTCTGAATTAGTCTATCGTTATGGTTTAGGGGTTATGGTCCCACTAAATCAAGAAGAACATAAACATATCCATCAAAGTAATAATGTAAACATAATGAAATTACCTCCAAGTGAAACTTCTGGCTTACGTCATGATTCTGCTGAAGAAAGTTCGAGCAATGTGATTCCAGATAGCCCTGGCCAAGGAAATCAAGATTCTAATCATCATAGTACAACAACCCACGAGCATTAATCAGAATTTAAAAACGGAGAATATTATGGTTAGAGATTTTCAATTATTATCAATTGTTGTGCCTATGTATAACGAACAAGAAATGGTTCGTCCATTTTTTAGCAAATTATTGCCAATACTGGATGCATTAAATAATGATTTTGAGATTATTTGTGTTAATGATGGTAGTTGTGATGATACTTTAAAAGTATTATTGGAATTGCAACAGAAACATTCAAAAATCGTGATTATCGATCTTCATAAAAACTTTGGTAAGGAAGCGTCATTAACAGCAGGATTGGAATATTCAAAAGGAGATATTGTTATTCCGATTGATGCAGATTTACAAGATCCACCAGCATTGATTCCTAAGCTGATAGAAGAATGGAAAAATGGGGCAGATGAGGTTCTGGCCATTAGGTCAGATCGTTCATCAGATAGCCGAATGAAAAAAATTACTTCAAACATATTTTATATGCTTTTTAATAAACTATCACCTCTAAAAATTGAGTATCATGCAGGTGATTTTAGATTAATAGATCGTTGCACAGTAGAGGTTTTATTGCAATTACCTGAGAAAAATAGATTTATGAAAGGTCTATTTAGCTGGGCTAGCAATAACAAAACCGCAAAGGTTCACTATACTCGCCAAGTTAGAGCAAAAGGGACTCAAAAATGGAGTTATTGGAAGTTAATTAATTTTGCTATAGATGGCATTACCTCATTTAGTAGTTTACCGTTACGTATTTGGAGTTATATTGGGTTACTCATTTCAGGTGGTGCGCTTATTTTTATGGGTTATATCTTTTTTAAGGAACTGTTTTTTGGTGGGCATGTAGCAGGATATGCTTCATTGATGTGCGCCATATTATTCTTAAGTGGTGTGCAGTTAATTTCATTAGGAGTCATAGGAGAATATATTGCTCGGATATTTAATGAAAGTAAGAAGCGTCCTTTATATATCATTAAAAAAAGGCACGGTAAGCCACCTGAAGTCTTAACACCGAATAATAAGAATTGATGTTCAATCAGTTCGGCTATAATTTGGGTTCTTTATAACCATCCCTAAGCTTGCTCTATTTTGTTTTAATGAAGGTCATCATGCCTGAATGCATATGATATAACATATGACAATGAATGAACCATTTTCCACTTACATCAGCCTCCATAACCACGGTAATACTTGATTTCGCAACCACATACACTGTGTCTCTAACCGCGCCATTCATAATCGGCTTATCATTAATGGCAATAATTTTTACCACATGCCCGTGGATGTGAATTGGATGAGACATGCCTGTGTCATTCGTTATTTGAAGTGTATAAGCTTTACCTTTGGTTAGATTTATTGGGGTCACATCTGGCCAGGATTGCCCGTTAATCTGCCAAATATAATTATTCATATCGCCACTTAGATTAATATTAATCGCTTCAGCATGTTTAATGTCTGTTAGTTCATTTCCATCCGCATGCGTTTTTTTGGTTTGTTCATAATTAAACTCAGGTGATTGGTTATGGGTTGTTTCTGGAATGTTGGGAATTTTATTATCATTGGTATAGAGAATTAAACCGGTTTGTTGTTTCTCTCCTTCAACTTGCCCTAAAATTGGGAAAACACCACCCGTTTTAGGAATCGTGATTTCAATATCCATTCGTTGGGCAATCGCTAATTGGAATAAATTATCTTTGAATGGCTTTATTTTATTTCCGTCTACTGCTATTGCTGTACCATCCAAGCCACCAAGATTTATCCAAAAATTAGTAGCAGATGATCCATTAATGAATCTTAAACGATAGGTTTCACCTGGAATAACTCTTTGGCTAATCGGGTTCTGTAGGGTGTGATAATTTGTTAAAAAAGCATCGTAATCAACATCATTTAAATCTGGTTCTTCTGCCTTTGTGTTGATATGTTTCATGCTACCCATATCCATATCCATTTTCATATTATGTTTGGACATGGGGTTATTTTTTAAGTCTTCCATTATTTTTTCGGGGGATTTAAAACTAAAGTCTTGAAACATGATGACAATATCATTTTTTGGGTCATACCCTTTCGGGTAGATAATTAATGGTGCTTCAACATAGGTTTGTTCTTGAAAACCGTAATGAGAATGCATCCAATAGGTACCACTTTGTTTGAGTTTATAATGATAATGATAACTTTTACCTGGCTGAATTAATGGCTGAGTTAGTTCTGTACCATCTTGGTTATTAGGTAACAACATGCCGTGCCAATGTAATACAGTAGGATATTTAAGTTCATTTTTAACCGTAACATCAAACTCATCTCCTTCAATACCATAATACCCCCAAGTACCATCAGGTTGAACGACTGTATTAACAGTAACTTCTTTACCATTAATGTTGATTTTCTTAATGGTTACTAATAGATCAATATTCTTAGCAAAGGTTAAAATATTTACTGATAAAGCAAAAAATATAAGTACTATCTTTAATTTATTCATCAGGATAATTCCAGTAATTATTATTTAAAGGGAATAGTAGATCTTATCAGCCATTCCCTTTAAATAAAATGAAATATTTTAATCTTTCAATACGCTACCTCTTGGAAATTAACTAGATTTTATGCCAAACTTATAATGTAATTCAAATGAAGCATCTATGAAGATATTAACTAAGATAAGTACATATGGATTAATTCTATACTTGGCATTGATGTTATGTTGTGTTCAGAATGCTTATGTTCATCATGGCATGCATCAACATTCAGCACCCGCTCATCATCATTCATCACAAATAGAAAATGTGGATTCATCTGCTAATCTAATTTCAGTATCTTCTATGGGTCAAGCAGAAAGCACCTTATTTAATAATAATTTTTTGTTTAACTTACTCTTAGGTTTTACGCTAATTTTCAGCTTGTTTTTCTTAATAAAATATTTAAGCCTAACTGATAGCTTAATAAGCTATATCAGACGACGAAAACGACGATGGCGTAATTTACTTTTAACTTCATCATTTGGATTACGCTCTCCACCTGCCTACCCGTAATGGGCTAGGTATCATATTTCTATTATTTTAATACTGTCTCTTATACACATCTGACGCTGCCGACGATCTACTCTGTGTAG
>CAJXRW010000002.1 GCA_913060525.1 uncultured Gammaproteobacteria bacterium | reverse complement strand
GTCGGCAGCGTCAGATGTGTATAAGAGACAGGTAATATAGTTAATATTATGATTGTGATGTGAATTTTTTTCAGCTATTTCTATTTGCTCAAGACTAGAATCAATGGCAGTTATGCTGCCATTATCACCGATCTGATTAGAAATCCATTTAGTCATATTCCCTGCGCCAGATCCAACTTCTAATACAGATTGTCCATTAGACAGATATGGTGTTAAGAATCTTTTGCTGCTAGGGTTTAAAAATTTATTTAAAAGCTCTAGCCTGGCAGCCCCTTTTTTGTTTGCTTCCAAGATATAATTACTATTAATATTCGACAAATCTGAACCTTTATGGATTATTCTAATATGACATAATTATAGTGAATATATTGTAGTGAGATTCGAAATATTGTGCATGTAATTGCATTTAGCTCGTGTTAAATACTTTAAAAAATAAATATAAGCTAAATGTTGCGACCTGCACTTATAATCACCTCGGCTTGAATTCATCGCTCAAAGTGGGCTCAGATTAAATGACTTTATAAATTATTCTCGACCCACATTAAGTGATTCTATAATTTTCTCGGCTCACTTTATTTGAAACTGGACCCACATTACCTGATTTTATCCGTGAACATAAACCACAAGGAAAACGGTCGTTTTCCTTGTGGTATCCAGAATATAGAAACCAACCTCAAAATATCACAAGAAAACACGTTGAGAAAATCAATATAAGGTTATAGATTGTATTTTATTTTTTCTTGTTCAAGTATAAAGAATGTCGACACCTTTATTTTTTACAATGTTCAGCAGTTTTAATGAAATTCCTCTGGGAGTCTTTTCACCTGTTTCCCATTTTTGAATGGTTGAACTGCTTGCATTGATAAGCTTTGCAAAAACCGATTGACTCATTTGAGAATTCAGGCGAATGGATTTTATTTCATTTGGGGATAATACTCTTACATCAGGCAAACAGGCTTCATCAAAGTCACGCATAGTTTGACCATTAATTATACCTAAATCATGCATGCTTTTAGCAGAGCCATGTAGCACATCTAATAATGATTTGTTATTCATAATTGACCTCAACTATTTCATTGTTATTAATTAAGGTTAATAGATCATTTTCTGTTAACCTCATGAGCACATTTTTTGAATAGAGCTTTAGTGCTTTCTGCTCTTTTGGTGTTAGATCAGATTTTTTATTCTTAGTATATGCATATATAAAAATAGCAAAGTTATTAATCTTATAGGATAAAATAGTTCGAGCACCTCCTCGTTTACCTTTACCCTTTGCGGCAATTCGCTTTTTATAACACCCTGACCCCAAGTCACCATCATATAAACCATTTGAAACTTCTATAGCAGCTTCAAGTATTGTCTGAGCTGAGATTTTTTCTTTGCTTGCCCAATTGGCAAACTCTTTTAGCATATATACTTTCACAGCTTTAAGCTTATGTATTAAACTATAATGCAATTATACCACCAAGTGATATACTTTATCAATGGTTTTTGCTTTCAGATAAAATCACTTAATGTGAGCCCAAAAAATTATAGAATCACTTAATGTGGGTCGAGAATAATTTATAAAGTCAGTTAATCTGAGCCCACTTTGAGCGATGAATTCAAGCCGAGGCGATTATGAAAGCGAGCCGCTACAGCTAAATATCAATAAGATATCAATCACTCATTGATGATATATCATATAAATTAGGCCAATTGAAACTCAATCCTGATATCTAATTATTACGGTAATAACTTAATACTTGCAATTTAACAGCAAAAAGTATAAATTGCCTAAAATTTCTACAGGCCATATAGTGTTATGCAAAACAAAAAGTATCATTTAATTACTAATAAAACAAAAATTTTGCGTGCTGATGAACACCAACATAAAAAAAGCTCTAGGGATTCATTTATACGTTATGGATTAGATGATAATAACACTATTGCAGATCGTTATTTAGAGTTGCAAAAAAAATACAAGCTTACATTTATGTCTGCATACATTATAGATTTAAATACCTTAGAAAGGAGATATTTTTGCTCTAACCAAAAATGGAATGAGTATTATGTTCAACATAAACTAATTAACTATGATATTTTATACCTACAGGGCTTTAAAATGCTTGATGCTGCAATGAAATCAAATAAAACAAATATTACAATTTGTGACCATTACGATAATGTTAAGCCAATCATCAAAGAACATGAAGATGTTAATGTTGAAAGAGCGATCAAAGGCAATTACATGCATGGATTAGGACATGTTCATAAATTTGGTAACATCGTTATGACATCAGGTTTTGCTGGCGCACCAAAAGATGCAGATTTCTCAAAAAGATTAACTACACTTGATGTACATAATGCCGAAGTATTATTACTAACAGAGCTATTAGGTAGCATGGGAACTACTCACTAATACCATCCATAGCAGGTTTCAATCTATCTTTTATGAATCGTTTCATAAGTTTATTATTTTTATCGACAGGAACACCATAGAATTTAGCATGAGCGCATAACTCATCATTCTTCTTATTGTATACTTTAGAATGGACTGTAATTCTGATTGGACTAACAATATCAATTCCAGATGTCACATAATACTCATCATTAGAATACAGAGGTGCTGTATATGAAACTTCAATATTTGATACGACTAAATCAATACCTTCACTCATAAGGGAGTAAATTGATATACCCATTTTGTCAAAATGTTCAAACCTTGCGGATTCCATCCATTGTAAATAATATGTGTGATGGACTCGTTGTTGCCCATCAACTTCCACGGGTCTGACTTTTGATCTATAAAAAACATATTCTTGCATATTGTTTAAACCTCAGTAAATCTTCTTATATGAAAAACTATATATGATTTATATATGTTTTTTATGTTTAATATATCAATATTTGATGAATTTACATATCTCACTGAAACTAATGTAGGGGATATTTTCTTACAGAATCCTATTTTAATAGAATTTTCATGTATAGCTACATAAAGATTTTCTATTTGATCTATTTTTTTTTCATTCCCAACTACAATATCACCATATGTCATGAATGGTTCAAGTTCATTGGTATTTACTGAGAATGATTTTGAACCATGGTTAGCTTTGATAATTTGTTCAATATCATGTAATTCAGTTTGTTTTTTTGTTAACTTGATTAGGGATTGATTAAATGGGTTTATACCTTCCCCTGATCTAATCCAGGTCTTATCACATTCAATGCCTTGCTCTTGAAATGCTTGAATTAGTTTTGGTATTTCTTCTTCTGGAATAGAGCAGTAACCATGCTCCCAGTTTCTAAGACTGCTTTCGGCAATCCCATATTTTTTGAAGTATTTTCTGGGTTTATTTAGGAGTTTCTTTCTTATTACAAATATTCTATCAGCTTCGGTCTTCATGGGTTCAGTTGTTTTTGAACAATAGCTTTAATTCTATCAGTGTTTGTTTTTTTTATTTGCATATTTTGTAAGTTTTGAACTAAAGAAATATCCCTATATATCTCTATTATTATCCCAAGATCAAATGAATTATGTGATGCTTGGTATAGGCATATATCTTTTTGGTACTTCCCTTGATCCTTAGAAAAAAATAAGATTGTATCTTTTTGGATAAGAGGGGCATATGAGTTTGTATTAATTTTCAATGCATAACTGTATGGCTCATTCATCATAATAGATTCACTAGTTAGCTGCATTTTGATATCAATAAATTTAATTTTATATTGTTTTAATTGTTTATTATCTTCTTTTAAGTCTGCAAGATTGAATTTTGTTAGTTCATCCAAGCTATGTCCAATCACCGTCTCGAAAGCTCTTAGTGTTTTGGGGTGAATTTTTATTTCATCGTTTTCTTTAAGCTTGTATATTCGAGTTAATGTTGCGGGAGATATACCAGATACTCTCGAGAACTCTCGCATACTCATATCTTCACCCGCTAAAAATAATTTTAAATTATTTTTAAATTTTCCAGAAAGCATAACCCAGTACGAACAGTGTACATTTTCATTCATTATTAAGACCATCGTTTAGTTATACAAGCTTCATAAAAAGATATTATATATTTATTTTTATAAAATGTTTAATATGTTCAATATAAACAATTGAATTAATAATTTTATCTGACTATAATTGAATCTAATTAATAAAATCAATAAGAGAAAATATTAATGTCTTCTGATAAACCTCAAAATGATCGTGATCAGATTTGGATTACATTTCAAATACCAGTTTCAATTTCTGAAAAATTAATTGCTCAGACTAAACGGAGTGGTCGAACCAAGAGAGAAGAGGCCAAGATGAGATTGATTGATCATATATTACGTTTTGATTCTCTTACGGAAATCGGAAAAGTGAATTAATAGACAGAAAATTTAATCAGTAAATAGGGGTTAAATCTCACAAGGAAAAATGACCATTGGTCGGCTTTCAGGGGTGGGTTTTATTCTAAAAAAATAAAAATGCAACATGTGAAGCTAATATGAAAACCACAAATAGTTTGAATAAAGAGAGAGAAATAAGGCAGTTTCAAAATATGAAGAACTATCTTGGGAAAGCTATCTGTGAGTGTTTGGATAATGAAGATGTGATGGAAATCATGATTAATCCTGACTCTAAAGTATTTGTCGAAGATCGTAAAAATGGTATGTATTTGTTAGGTAATATTGACCCCCACGATGCAGTTAATTTTGTCAAAAAAGCTGCAGAGGTTTCTGGTAGACCAATGGGATATCGAAACATACTTGATACAAGGCTTCCTGAGCCTGTTTTTGGGCGTGAGCGTTTACACGCTGATTTGCCACCAGTCTGTGGGCCATGTCCGCATATCACGCTTAGAAAGCCAGCCAAATACATCTATCCAATTGAAAGTTACTTGAATAAAAAAATGATCACAAAAAAGCAAGTTGAAGCAATTTTGAAAGCGATTTCAGATCGTTGCAATATTTTAACTTCTGGTGGTCCAGGTACAGGTAAAACTACTTTTACCAATGCAATAATTAATGAACTGCCAAGGATTTCTGACCCGATGGAGAGAATTTTGATCTTGGAAGATGTTCAGGAAATTCAGTGCCAGATGCAGAATGTCGTTCCTCTCCTGACTGACGAATTTGGTACTGAACCTGTCACGATGCAGGAGCTGGTTAAGTCAGCAATGAGATCGAGACCAGACAGAATATTTTTAGGAGAGGTTAGAGATGGCGCAGCACTAGATATGCTCAAAGCGTGGAATACAGGAACACCGGGCGGTGTCTGCACAGTCCATTCTAATACAGCTGAATCTTCATTATTAAGGATTGTTTCTTTATCGCAAGAAGCAATTCAAACACCACCCTACGACTTAGTTTCGGAAACAATCAATGTAATGGTCAATATCAGAAGATCGAGCCAGTTCGAAGCTGGGCGTTATGTACACGAAGTTTCAATTAATAAAGGTTGGTCTAACCAAAAACAGAAGTTCGAGATTGAACAAATTGCTTAACTTAACAAGGAGAAAATAATGAGCAAAAAACTAAAAACAATAGTGGAAAATACCAAGGCATTAACCAAAAAAGGGGTTACGGCAATTATATTTTTCACATTTATGTCGTCAATGACATTTGCCAGTACCACAGATCAATATCCTTGGACTGTGACTTTAAAGAAAATCATGGATTCATTATCTGGGCCAGTTGCTTATGCGTGTGCTGGAATTGCGGTTGTGCTGGCTGGTTTGGCGATGGCATTTCTTGATTTACAAGGCGGTGCTAAAAAATTCGTTCAAGCAGCACTTGGTATTTCTATTGCCTTTGGAGCAGTAACAATTATGTCAACAATGTTTACTATTCCATCAGCCACCATTTTCTAAAAACAGGGGAGTAGCATGGCAACACATAGAGGAACACCAAGATCAACAAATAAAGCTCTAAACACCACTCAATTAATGCTGGGTGGTGATAAATCTTTAATGCTTATCAACATCTTTTTTTGGTGCTATGCAGGCTTTGGTATAGGAGTTGGTTTTGAGTTAATTATATGCATAGTTGGCTTTGTTATTTGCTTCATGGGATTAAGGTTTGCAGCTAAAGCTGACCCAAGATATGTACCAGCATTTAAAGCCAATTCAAGGTTTCTAGTTCAGAAATCTTATTACCCTGCAAGGGGAAGTGTGAATTTCAATTTCAAGCTTAACAAGGTTTCTGCCATCGCCTTTAACAAGATTTCAAAAACACCGAAAGGGGGTTGATCAATATGCAAGTTGATAAAGTAAAGAAAACAGCATTACTAACTTGGCGATTTTTTATCGATGCAGTCTGGGGCAGCAAAGCTTATAAGCCTGAGTTAATGGACTCAATCACTAAACTACAAGCTCACCGAGATTTTGCATCCGTTCTAAGTTATGCGTTTATGTTGAGTGAAGATATTATTTTTCACAAAGATGGTTCAATGCAGTCTGTATTTGAATATCTACCTAAAGACGTTGACTCATCAACTGGATATATGCTCGATGCAAATGCCAAAGCAATTCAACTTGCATTAAATGAATTATCAGATGGTTGGATGGTTCAATGGGATTTAGTTTCAGAAGAAGATTCTAAATATTATGATCCAATTCGTTTTGATAATATTGTTGCAGCGGTCATTGATGATGCTAGACGTTTCAATTTTGAAAAGGGTGGAACAGTTTATCGTTCAAGATATTTTCTTTCATTCACTTACAAGCCAACCGATATGGTTGCCAAAAGCATTAGTCGTTGGTTTAGGGATGATAGCGGACATAAACAGGATTCACCGCTTGAAAAAGAGGTTGCGACTTTCAATAATAAAATTGGCACATTCTTCTCTCAATATGCAAAAATAACGACAGCAAATACGGATAGTGATCCAGATGATCCAGAGAATATTTTATCTCACGTAAATCGTTTATCAGGTGATAAATTAGTTAGTTTTTTGAAGTTCTGTATTACTGGTGATAAGAAACCATTACGCCAACCATCTTGTGGTTATATGTTGGATTATTACCTATCAACAGAAGATTTTATACCTGGTTTAACACCAAGAATTGGCAAAAAATATGTCAAAACATTACACATAGATGACTTACCAGAGGAAACTTGGCCAGCTGTACTAGATGAACTAAATTATATGGGATGTGAGTACCGTTGGTCATCAAGATATATCGCTTTATCTCCATCATCAGCTAAAAAAGAACTCAATAAAATTAAACGTAACTGGTCATCTCAAGCACTTGGTGCGGTTGGAGTTGTAAAAGCTGCGATGGGTTTACAGGTTCAGTTGGATGAAGCTGCAGAAGCAAAAAAATACCAAACTCAAGCAGCAATTACTGAGAATGATTCTGGATTGGTCAGATATGGATATTACACCTCAGTTGTGGTGTTAATGCATGAAGATATTAGTCAGCTAGAGTTAATGGCTGAGAATATTTCAAACATAATTTCATCGGAAGGATTTAAGGTTCGTGATGAAAGTGTTAATACAACGGAAGCTTATTTGGGTTCAATTCCTGGACATGGTGGATACAACATTAGAAAACCAATTGTTGACACCGTTTATCTATCACATGCGACACCAACATCAGGGGTTTGGTCTGGCAATAAAACATTCCCACACCCAAGAATGCCAGGCAATCAGCCTGCGTTAATCTACGCAAAAACAAGAGATAATCGTGTATTTAGATTTAGTAACTGTGTTTCAGATGTCATGCATACCATGGTGCTTGGGCCAACTGGATCTGGTAAGTCCACATTAATTGCTTTGATGGGCATGTCATGGATGAAATATCCAAATATCAGCATCAAGGTTTTTGATAAAGATAATTCTAATGCAGCTTGGGTAAAAGCTGCAGGCGGTGAGGTGATGGATTTAGCACAAACGGCTTATGCACCGCTTTCAGAATTAATGAAGCACGAAGAGAATTCAGATGATTTTAATATAGAACTAGGCTGGATTACCCAATGGATTAATCAGATATTTGAGTTATCAGGCATTTCAGTTGATTCAAAAGCTAAAAAATACATTCGTGAAGAAGTAGTTTCAAAGTTTCGCTCCCATAAATCAACCGATTCAGGATTATCAATCGATGATTTGGACTTCCAAGTGCCTGAGTTGCGTGATGCGTGGATTGAGTACAAAGATAGCACTAACGGTCTATTGTCTGGTACAGAAGATACTTTTTCTTCAAACAGAAAACTCTGCATGGCCATGGATAAGATTCTTGATATGTCGGAAGAAATAATGATTTCGACATTACGCTTCATTTTCCATCGCATGGAGAAAGACTTTAAATTAGCTATGTTCACATTGTTAATCTTAGAAGAGTTTTGGCAGTACTTGTATCACCCTATCTTTCTTAAAGAACTTAAAAATTGGCTTAAAACACTGCGTAAATTCAATGTCTCTGTGATGCCAGTAACTCAAAATGTTGAGGATGTAGCAGGCATACCAGGTCTAGCAAGTGAATTAATTCAATCTTGCCCAAATATTATCTACCTACCGAATGAATACTTAGGAAATCCTAAAGTTCGTGACATTTATCTTCAGTTTGGATTGAACGAGCAGCAGCTAGATATTCTACAAACGGCAATCCCTAAAAGGCAGTATTACATTACTTCTTCACAAGGCAACCGTTTGATTGATTTTGATCTTTCACCTTTGGAACTTGCTTTCATTGGTGTTTCAGGTGAAGCGTACAAAGAATTCGAGAAAATATACAAAAAAGATGATCCTAAATGGATTCTGAATTATCTAGAAGAAAAGCGTTTATTTGACTGGAAAGACTACGTTGAAAAAGCATATTTCAGTTCTGAAACAGAAGCATAAGGAGATGATCATGAGAGTTAAAAAAATTATACCTTTTTTAGTGTCTGCTTCTTTGATAGGTGGTGCAGTAAGTGTGACACCATCTTATGCGCTTATCCCTGTAACAGATGCTGCTTTGAACTCGCAAACAACCTTAAATCAAGTGATGAATTACATCATTTATGTTGAGGAATTAATTAATTCATACAATCAAATCACTAACCAGTTAGATCAGATTCAAAACCAAGCAAAAAACTTAGCCAATATGCCAATGTCGGCTTGGGATAATGCTCAGGATGCATTAAGTCAGATGTCAAACATAATGTCCGAGGGAAATAACATATCGTATGCAATGCAAGATGTTTCAGCAAAGATGAAACAAATGTATCCAGGGTACGAAGATTTTAGCACCACATCAGGTAAAACATACCAGCAGCAATATAAGGGATGGACTGACGACAATATGCAAAATCTCACCAATACAATGGGGGTTTTAAGGCAAAACAATGACGATATGCAAAATGAAAGTGGTTTAGTTAATCAATTGAAATCATTATCTGGCGGTGCGCAAGGAAATTTACAAGCCGTTCAAGCTGGTAATCAGATCGCAGCTGAACAAGTTGCGCAGCTTCAAAAGCTCAGAGCACTAATGATGGCACAAACTCAGGCACAAACGAAATACATGGCAATGCAGACGCAAAAAGAAGCTGCAGCAGAAAAAACGGTTAGTGACATGATGCAAAACACTGATACGACTTGGCATAGCTATCAAAACGATAGCTCTCTCGGCAATGTTCCATCATTTAGATAAGGCTGCAGCGCAATGGAAATATTAAATACCGTTTTAAAAGAATTTTTGGATGCAATGCAGGGTAGCTTCTCAAGCATTCAATCATTTGGGTACACCTTAATTTATTACATGATTGGCATTCAATTAATTATGACTGCCATCTGGGGAATGATGCGTGGTGGTGTATTGGAAATGACTGTTAAGTTGATCCAAGCTGCCTTTATCGCATCCGTTTTTATTACCTTGATTATGTTCACTGGTGAGTGGATGCCTATTTTGATTAATGGTTTGATGGATGTTGGTTCTAAAGCAGGGCATATCACTAGCTTGTCACCAAGCGCGGTTATAGATCAAGGTTTATCAATAGGTATGTCTATTTTTGATGGTTTTGGCACATTTGGTTTTTTCTCTCATCCATTTCTAACTTTATCTGCCGTGGTCTTAATGTTCGTCATTATTATTATCTATTCATTAATTGCTGCAGAACTTGCATTGGTGCTTGTGTTTGCCTATGTGCTAGTTGCGCTTGGGCCAATGTTTTGGGCATTTGGTGGTCTTGAAGTAACACGAGAAATGGCTAAAAACTATTTCAAAAAAGTCATTGGTACTGGTCTGCAGTTATTAACACTTTACTTGTTAATTGGGGTAGGTGTAACCATTGGTGGTGATTGGGCTGTGATGTTAAAACAAGCCGCTGAAAATTCAGAGATAACACCTTTTTTCGTGGTGATGGCTGCCGTCATTATTTATTACTTAATTATTAAAAATATCCCTGCAAAAATAGGTGAGTTATCAGGCGTTGGTGGATTCCATAACCAAGGTGATGCAGCAGCAGGATTGGCAATTAATGCTGGCATGCAAGGTGCGCGTATGGCAATGACTGCGACAGGTGTTGGCGGTATGGCTGCACAAGGTGCTGGGCAATTAGCCAAATTTGGTTCAACTGCTGGTGGTGTTGGTGTGCAAGCATTTAAAGACTCTGATGGTGGCGCATTTAGAAGCACTGGCAAGCTTGCTTCTGCAATTGCTGGTAAAACTGCAAAAAGTATGGGTTCAGCCATTAAGCAGAGCGTCATGAAAGAGAATAAAGGTCGTTCATTTGGTCAAAAAATGAATCAACAAATGCAAAACCATTTAAACACAATGAAACAATCATCTTCATCTCAAGATTCTGGATCAAGCGTACCTAATTCATCCGCTCGATCAAACACAATTCAACGCCCTAAAAACACTAATCAGACTAATAAGAAATAACGGAGAATAGCATGGCAGTTAAGTTTAAAAATCCATTCAAACCTAAAGGTGCGCCAAGTCAGCCAAAAAGTGCTGATACTAACACAAGCACCCCTAAACCTAGTGGTATCAAAGAAGCAACTTTCAAGGAAGATGAGAATACGACAAATAATCCTTATTTACAGTCAGTTAATTTATACCAGAGTCTATATGGTGGTGTTTTAAAGTCATTACATCACGCTAGAAGATTAAATAAATGGCTAATGGGAATCATTGTATTTCTGTTAATAAGTGTCGTTTACTTAGGTGGACAATCTAAAATTGAACCCTATGTAACCGTTGTTCAAAATGATCATATCTTGTATGGCGAATTAATGAAGCCTGCCAGTTTTGAGCGTTACAGAGCGCAATTCATTGCCTTTTTTCTGCAAAAATATATTGAAGCTTCACGCACTGTTTCATCAGATGGTGCGATTAATAGCGCAGATAGGAGACAGGCGTTTGCACTGGTTAGGGATAATGCTACGACACAATTAGAAGATTTTTATAGAGAGAGTGACCCCAACCAAATTGGTTCGGAAAATACGATTGAAGTTGATGTTTCATATATGTCGCCATTAGCGAACACTGACAATGTTTTACAAGCTGGTTGGACTGAAACCATACGCCAGGCAAAAACAGGAAAAGTGATCAGCGTTAGGCACTTTAAAGGCACATTTGCTTATAAGTTTGATAAACCATCACAAAATATGGACTTCCTAAAACTTAACCCATTCGGCTTTTACATTACGTCCTTTAGCTGGACAGCAATTTCATCACTTAACGGAGTAAATTAATCATGTTAAAAATTAAATCAAGTGTCTTATTATCAAGTTTAACTATTTCTGCCGTTGTGCTGAGTGGTTGTGCCAAGCAACCAGTTGTGAATTATAATCCTGATGATTTTTCGCAACCGACACGAGTTGAGACAAAAGAAATTAAAGTGCCTGCTTTACCGCAGAATGTAGAATCAACATACGGTATAGGTAATGATCCAGCCGTGGTTAAAGCATATGAGAAATATTTAACGACTGGTCAGGCTGAATCCGTACAAAGTGATGGCTGGCATACTGTGCCATATTCACCAAATACTAAGCAATATATTCAGTGCCAACCACTTAATATGTGTGTTATCCAGTTACAAACAGGGGAGCAATTATTATCTGTTAATGCTGGCGATACGGTACGCTGGAAGATTGGTCAGTTTGCCACTGGAGCTGGTGCAAATACTGCCGTATCAATTACAGCAAAACCTACCAAAGAAAATATTGCCACGGATTTAATTCTCTCAACAGATAAGCGTAATTATTTTGTTAGCCTAGTGTCAGAGAAAGGTGCTGGTAGCTCAGTGTTACGATATTATTACCCACAAGAAACTGCCATTAATGCAGTATTAAATGCTCAAAAATACCAGCAAGAACAATTTAATAAACGTAATGGTGTTGTTAGTTCAAATTCTTCAGCTGCTTCTGCTGGTGAAACGGTTATAGCGCAAGGCACAAATCTTGGCAGCATTAATGCCATGAATTTCAACTATAAAATTAAGGGTGATAGCCCTGTATGGAGACCATTGCGTATTTTTGATGATGGATCAAAAACATTTATTCAGTTACCTAATCTAACAGATAAATTTCAATTACCTGTTCTTTATTTAGCGAAAGGAAAAGAATTACAGCTTGTAAATTATCGCTACAAAAAACCTTATTTTATCGTTGACGGTTTGTTCTCAAGAGCATGGTTGGTTGATGGCAAAGGATCAGATCAGGTAAGGGTTGAAATTTTAAACGAAAACATTAAATAAATGGATCAGCTATGAGTGAGAATCAAGAATTACCACAAGCACCAAGAAGCCGAGGCTTTAATGGTAAGCGATTAGCTATTGTTGGCTTGGTTGCTGCTGTTGTAGTTGTTTTGATTGGTGTGTTTGTCAGTAAGAATATAAGTAATAGGCAAGCAGAAAAAAACGATGTCTCTAGTGATAGTCATCTTTTAGTTACACCCACTGAGCAATCAACAGACAGTATTATTAATTCAATGAAAGAAAATCGAGTATATGGCTCTTTAATCAAGGATGAAAAGCCAGTAGTTAAGAAACCAGATACAGTAACGAAACAAGCTGAGATGCCAGCTCAAACAACAGTTGCCCATCAGCAGCAACAGGTCGACCAAGACTTGCAGCAGGCGCTGAATGCACCAACTTCTGCAATAACAGCCACCAATGTACAACATAACCCATCTGCAGCTCAACGCCCAAGAGATGTAAATGGCGCACTTCAGCTTATGGATAAAGCATTAGGACAGGTTAATCAAAGTCAGGCTGGCAGAAACGATACTTATAATCAACAAAACATGCAGGGTGAGAACGGTAAGTTTTTAGCAGAACAGCAGAAAGCAAACGATGATTTCCAGCTAAAATCATCTATCCAGAAACCAGTTAGCCCATATGTTGCGTTTGCTGGTGGGATAATTCCAGCAACATTACAAACAGGTATGAATTCTGATTTACCTGGACAAATAACAGCAAAGATCAACCGTAATGTATTTGACACGGTAACAGGTAATTATTTGCTTATACCGCAAGGTACAACTGCAATAGGTGTTTATAGCTCCAAAGTGGCTTATGGCCAAAGCAGGGTTTTATTTGCTTGGAAAAGATTGGTTTTCCCTAATGGTAACTCGTTGGATTTACAAGGGATGCCTGGTGCAGACTTGGCTGGCTACTCTGGCTTGTCGGATATCGTCAATAACCATTATTGGAAAATGTTTAGTTCGGTGGTGTTATTGAGTATTTTTAGTGCTGGAGCGCAGTTGTCGCAACCACAGCAGGGTGGATTGAATAACACGCTAACCAATCAGCAAATATTGTTTGCTGCTGTTGGCCAAAACTTAACAGAAGCTGGATCACAAATGCTGCAAAAAGATTTGAATATTCAGCCGACTTTAGAAATCCGTCCAGGTGCAAATTTTAATATTTTAATAACTAGAGATATGGTCTTTCCTGGGCCATACAGCTACCGTTAATAGGTGATTATATGAACGGAGCAATCAATATGAATTATAACGGCTGGAATGAAGTGGTTAAGTTTGGCAAGGTTAAAACTAGCACTTTGGATTATATTTATTCTCTTTTCTGTATTGGGAGAGATGTACCAAGGAACACTTCTGATCACGCTTATTCACGTGGAATGACCTTTGCTAATGTCTGCATGGTGGCTGCATTTTTTGGTATCGCTAAATTACTTATTGGTTTTCCATTTTTAACAGTTATTGGGTTAGGTTTGTGTCTTGGGATGGCGTTTTGGATACCCATGATGGACTATACCAATAACTACTTAAATGGGTTTGTTTTTACATTAATTGGTTTGATAGGTTATTTTACCAATTTTATGACATTAAAGATTTTTTCATTTGATGTCTTTCCTTATTTTATGTTGCTTATGACTGCAACAGGTGCGCTGGCTGTGATTAGAAGATACTGGAACGCTTTAAATTGGAAGCTATGCGACCATCTATACCAAAAATATAACATCGAGAGCATAAATGAATCGCTTTTAAATGAAGCGTATGAAAATAAACAATTCGAAGATAATTAAGGGTAGTAATGAAAAATTATAGAAAACATATTGCAGCATTCGCAGCCTTAACAGGTATTGCTGGTGCAACAGTTAGTGCGTTTGCAAATGATCCAAGTCAAACACCTGATCCATATCAAAATTCAGGGTATCAAAATATTTCGTATGATATTAAGAGTAAGTTTTATGCTGGTGTTCTGGGTGGTGTTGGTTTTTTCACAACTGATCAATACACAGTCGCAACCACAACAGGGACAGCTAGCGCATCTCTAAATTCCACTGCAGTGAATTTTGGTATTTTTGCTGGTTATAAATTTAATGATTATTTTTCATTAGAGCTGGCAGGAAACCGATTAGGTAGTCTTGATGGTAGTGGTTCATTAGGTACAAATAGCTTTGATTACTCTGCAAGCATTTATAATTTGAATGCCAATTTATTGGCAATGTACCCAGTTATTTCATCATACGGTTATACCATTAGTCCGTATATAAGAGGTGGATATGGTGTTAATTTCACACCTTACGACCAGACAGTTGGTGGTGCTAGTGAATCTGGAACGCTAATCAGAGGAGCGTTTAATGTTGGTCTTGGGGTTAATGTTGACTTTAGAAGTAATATTAGTGCCAGGCTTGAGTATCAATATTATCAAGTCGCCTATGATGCTGGTGAGAATGGCACAGACAATCATGGCATAAATATTTTTAACCTAGCTGTTTATTATAATTTCTAAGGAATTTTGCAATGAATATAAAATCAAAAATATTATTCACTTCTATTTTTAGTGGAATTATCTTAATGATTTCTGGATGTTCCGAATTAAATAGATTATTGCACCCACCACAAGCGCAAAAAAAACCAGTTGAGCAAGCTAGTACGCTCCCACCGATGCCAACTATTTGTGCTGGAGTTACAACAACACAAGCTATGGATTGGTTAAAGCAAGATACTTGCAATGCGTCTGGCTTTCCTGATTGCAAATGGGGTACATATTGGGAAGTGCAACATCGCTATGATACACCGCTTTATAAGCAAGCACAGCAGTATTGCTCACAAGGTAACGATTTTGTTGAAGTTGGTAGTAACTGCCAACACTTTTATACTGCAGCAATTAATGACGATACGGCGATGCAGGCAAAAAGAATGGAAGCAATGAGTCAGCAAAATTAAGGTTATGAAATGAATTACTCTGGTACAAAAATAATTACTGTTGAGTCACGATTGGTTGGGGATGAGACAGGCACATCTATTGCTGTTGACTTACAAGCGCTAGAGAGAGACTTAGAAAGAGAAGTGAATGCGCTAGAAAACCAAGGATATGAGATTGCTAGTGTAACCCCGATAACGGCTGGCAATGGCGCATATAAATATGGCATGACGGCACAAAAGGGTTTTATGAGTCGCCTGATGAGTAGAGAGCAATCCGTTAGCTCCTCATATAGTTATGGATATGGATTTTCATATACTCAAGGTTTTTTAATAACAGCAAAGCTAATTCGAACAGGTGCTAGTAGCACCACTCATAAGCAGCAAAAGTCTTTTGAAGCGGAAGAATAATATATGGTTGTTTTAGCAAAATGGGGGATGGATTCAAATAAATATTCACCTATCCAAAAATTTTTTGGGATGACTGTTTCAGCTATTTTTATGGTTTCTGCAGTTGTCATTTTGGGGTTGGTTGATGTTATTAACTTAGGGCATATTAAATCATCCAGCTATGCCGATATGATCAGCTATTCGCATCATTTTCTATATATTGCTATCTATTTGTTCATTGCAGTTTCACTTTATTGTTTTTTATATTACCGCCAGAAAGAAAATAAGACAGGTAATTTGTATCGGGTTGGTTTAATGTTTGGTGTGCATTGGGGATTAGCAGTTGGTGTGTTAATTAACTTAATGGGTCAGTTATTCATCTCTATGCACTTTGTTAGAGTCTTGAACTATCCATCGGATGAACTCTGGCAAGGGTGGTTATCTGCTTATTTGGTTCAAACGCTAATTATCGCATTCTTTATATTTGGAATACGTGTTTTAAAGTTTTTTATGGCCAGCTCACGGATGGATGTTCAACGTGACCAAACCTCTCAAAATCTTGGTGCTGCACGAATGGCAGATGATCTCGATTATCAACGTTTTGGCTTGCGCAGTAAAGAAGGCACGTTGCTTGGTGAGGATGATGGCTATTTAAGATACCCATTAACAGATCGTTTAGTTATGGGATTCAGGGGGTCGATGAAAACAACTGCTGTCTTAATGCCGATGATATTAGAGTACCCAAATACAAACATGTATATTACCGATATTAAAGGAGAGATAGCAGCCGTTACAGCAAGAAGAAGAATAGCTTCAGGGAGAACGGTTTATATCCATGATGCATTCAGGATTTTAAAAGATATCGGTTGTGGTGATTTACCTATCTGTGCGATTAACCCTTTAGCTGGCATTAACTGGCGTGATGAGGATATCAGGGATCGTTGTGTTAATTCATTGGCCAGTGCTTTGCTTTCTTCACCAGGTGATAAAGAATCAGATACATCTAAACATTTTAGTGATTTCGCTCAAATCATTATGGAAGGGGTTTTGGATCATTATATTGGTGTAAACATGGATACACCAACGCATCTTAATTTAGTCGCATTTCATGATTGGTGGCTAAGAATTGTAAGCGAAAAAGACGGCTTGAGTGAATTAGGTGGATCCACCTTAAAAGCTAAGGCTGCTTATGCGCATCTTGCAATGGATGGTGCGGATGAAACAACATCAATGAAAACCTCTGTTTATCGTCAATTAATGTGGTTACGATCAAGTTCAGTTAGAGAAGCATTTAAGGGTGATAAGAATATCAGAGACTTTGCTACTGAGGATTGTGACATTTATGTAGTTTTACCAGAGGATGCTGTCAAGAATCGATCTTTATCACGTATTTTTAGGGTGTTGTTGGCAACCATTAAAGATGCCATTGTTCAAACACCTATTTCTAAATTAAAGAGTCAATATCTATTAATGCTGGATGAACTAGGTCAGCAAGGTTATCTGCCTGATGTTGAACAAGCAGTCGCAACTTTGAGAGCAAGAGGGGTGTATACTTGGGGATTTTTCCAAACGCTTGGCCAGCTTGATAAATATCAAGATGAAGCAACTTTTAAGGGAATGCCAGTCATTCAGTTTTTACGCACCGATGATCCAAAGTCAATGGAATGGATTCAGAAGATTGCAGGCAAGACCACGGTATTGGCAGAAGGAATGTCACAATCAACCAGCTTTAAAAGTGATCGATCTTCTCCGATGATTAGTCTTAATGAACAAGCAAAAGATTTACTTGATATAAATGACATTAGAACCTTATCCAAAGATGAACAGTTTATTTTTATACCTGGTATCCATCCAATTAAATGTAAGAAAGCGCAGTATTTTAAACTACCACATCTTAAAAATATGTTTGACCCTAATCCGTATGAAGATAAAGAGGGCTTTGCTAAGTGGCAACAAACTCAAGCTCTTATAACTGCGTCTTAATATCCAGTTAATACGCTAACTAGGAAACTTCATGAAAAACACGAAAGAGCAACAAGCTATAACTAAGCATAAATCAGGTCATTCGCTTGTAATAGCTGTACCAGGTTCTGGTAAAACACACTCACTTGTCGGTCGAGTGGGGCAGCTATTAAATGATGGTGTTGCATCACGTACAATGCTGGTGATCATGTTCGGCAAATCTGCACAACTTGATTTTTATAGACGATTAAAAAAAGTCACCAAGCCTAATACACCCTTACCACAAGTCCGTACATTTCATTCTCTGGCTTCTAATATGTTAAAACGATTAATTGCTTTGGGAATTGTCGAAGATTGGAAACTGGATGACTCAAACTCTCGTTATCAGTATTTATGCCGAGAAACACTTAAAGCGCAAGGGCTAAGTGATGGTCGCGAGGAAATTGAATCTTTGCAAGGCATTATTACTTGGATCAAAGCTCGATGCGCAAACGAAATCCACTATCAAGGAGAAAAACAAGGTCAAGCAGTAGAGCTATTCAATCAATTTGAAGTCTTACGCAAACAAAATAAAATCAGGTTTTTTGATGATCTTATTTTTGACCTGGTGCAAGCACTTAATCAAGATATTAAGCTCCATCAACTTTTCAATAATCGCCTGAAACATATAACTTTAGATGAGTACCAGGATATTAACCCAATGCAGCAAGCTTTAGTTGATATTTTAGCTTCAGGGAGAGATGAAAAAGGTAAATCTATCGTTAAGGCAAGCATTATGGCTGTAGGGGATATTGATCAAACTATTTATGAGTTCAGAGGATCTGATCCCGATATTATGCTGAATCAGTTTTCAGAAAAATATAAAAATGTTACGCAACTTAAGCTGTCTAAAACATTCAGGTTTGGATCGGATTTGTCAAAATTGGCGGCATCCCTTATCCAGCAAAATCAAAATCGTTTTGAGATTGAATGTGTTTCTGCAGACACAACAGAAAAAACAGATATTCGCTACATTACTCAAAATAATTACTTACCAGTTTTGTTGGTTGATGAGCTAAAAACAAGTCAGGCTGAATTGAAAGATATTGCCATATTGTGTCGTGAATTCAGTCACTCAGTCGCGACTGAAGTTGAATTTATTGCAGCTGGAGTTCCTTACAATATTGATGGCAGTGATGGTATTTTATCTCACTCGTCAATTAAGTCGTTATTTGGATATTCGTTATT
Organism: uncultured Gammaproteobacteria bacterium; assembly: GCA_913060525.1. Lineage (GTDB taxonomy): Bacteria > Pseudomonadota > Gammaproteobacteria > Francisellales > Francisellaceae > CAJXRW01. Next base: position 21,065 of record CAJXRW010000002.1, on the reverse strand, counting down.
GGCTGATAATGCCGAACCATTTCTTAAGCTATCACTAGAGGACAGAAAGAGCATCATAACCAAGATGTTTAATAACCCTGCGCTTTTTATTAATGGACAGGCAAAAACAACGCTTGTATGTCGCTTAGCTGAAAATCCTAGTGATATGAGTGCATTTTTAGAAATTGAGTCTCAGTTGGATAAATCAAACCAAGTTAAGCAGCTAATTAATCGTCAGGAAATCTGGGAGTTTGCTTTGGGTATCTCTCAGCATGATGATGCGGTATTAATGCTACAAGATTTGTATTACCAATTAGGCTACCAGAAATATTTCGAGTTTAGCAGTCTATCCAAAGAAGATGCGGAACATAAAAGACAGCTTGTAAATAGTATTATTTATCTTGCAAAAAAATGTAGCGATAAATATGCCACTTTGGGCCAATTTCAAAGTTACTGGAGTAATCTAACTAAGAGTGCCAGCAAACAAACTGCAGATAGCGTTATGATCACCAGCATGCATCGCAGCAAAGGTTTGGAATGGGATCATGTTATTATCCCATCTTTGCATAAAGGTAAATTCCCCACTGAAAATGAAGATAAAGAGGTTGATTTAGAGGCTGAACGTAGGCTTCTATATGTTGCAATAACCAGAGCCAGAAAATCATTACGCTTAATAATCGGTGATGAATCTTGTCAGCGAGAGCCATCAATATTAACCACACCTTTGCTTGATGGTTTGATCTCAAAGAATCCCGAGCTATCTGCAGAGGTGTCACCATGACAGTAGCGAACCAAATTGATCAGGTGTTGGGTAAACCAATGGTTTTTGAATTCTCAAAGGCAAACGCTAAGAACGGGTTAATTCGTTTTCTTTGGCTATTTTTTATTGTTGGAAAAACCAAGCACTTTAGCAAAACGAGCAAAGCAAAGAAGTTGCTAAAAAAATTACAATCAGATGATTTTAACATGCCGGGCAAGTTTTTTGCTTACATCAGAAAAATTGATCCATTGGTTTTTGAAGAGCTGCTTTTATTTGCCTTTGAATTTCGTGGTTATCAGGTGAAGCGAAACAAGGCGTACACTGGCGATGGTGGTTGTGATGGCTCTGTGATCATAGACGGCAAGACATACGCAATTCAAGCAAAGAGATACCAAAAACACATAAATCCAGCGCATGTTAAAGCATTAAATGATTATGTATTAACTCACCGCTTGGATGGTGGAATATTTATTCATACAGGTAAAACTGGAATGGGTTCATATCGTAATTTAAAAAACACCTGGCTCATCAGTGGCTCACGTTTGCATAAACTTTTATGCGCTTAATTTATCGTTAAACAAGGAGTAAACATTATGAAAAAAATGATAGGTATATGCATGGTTGGACTGGCCGTACAGGTATACGCATCAGGACAAGTAGAGACAACACCACCAAATTATTCAGAGTCTTGCCAAAAATTAGCCTTTAAGCTTATGGGTGATTCTTTAACGAAAGCAGAGGTGGTGTGTAAAAGCAAATCTAATGATAGTGATGCTTACCAATCTTGTGTTGATGGAGAGCAAAACAAATTATTTAGCAAAGCTATGCAGTCACATATCGATGAATTTAGAGCTAACAAATGCTCTGGTTAGGTGTATTGAAAAGAATGGTATTGTTATTATTAGTAAGTAGCGCTTCTAGTGTTTATGCGTTCTGGCTTATACCCCAACCACTTACCACTGTGACGATATCTCCTTGCGTGCAGATGGTATTAAGTCTATATGAAGAAAGTGAACTAGAATCAAATAAAAATAAAACATGTGATGATTTTGGCTCTAACAGTGAAGAGTATAAAAAATGTCACACTAAAGTATTTCTTCAAATACTGGAAAAACATCTAACTGAAATTCAAAAACAGTGCAAAAATAATTAATTATCAGTTAGTATGCTATTTAATCAAAAAACATGAGGAAAATATGGATTACATTATTAACTTATTCATTGGATTTTCAGTGATTATTAGCCTTTTCTTTTTTATTTGTATTACCTTGTTAATCAACAACAGGCATACTAAAAGCAAATTTGAAATTAATCGCAATATTGATGCAGATTACACATTTCCATATTATATGAGTTATATCGCAGCAGTTGTAAGTGCTATTGCACTCTTGAGTTACTTGGTATGTGGTGAAGCTTATTATTATACGATGAATTCATCTGCAGTAATGATCGCCATTCCATTGTACTTAGGTGCGCTGTTTTTTTGTTTGCTTTCAATGGTTGCAGTTTCATATTCTGTATACAAAGGTCTATATTGTTATATGCACGCAAAAGCAATGTATTATTAGAACTTAAACTAGTTTAATTTAAGACTTACAAGTACCATATCTGTAAGAGTAATTTGTTACATCGCCTGTAAAAACATACTCTCCTTTATCTTTTTCAGGTTTATATGAAGTGATATTTTTCAAATTAACTCTTTCGCAAATAGCCCTGTTTGGGTATTTAGTGATGAAATTATCTGCTTCATTTTGAGACATTTTTATCGTTAAATAAATATCATCTTGTTTTGGGAATTTATCTATTAGATAAAAATTATGGTTAAACCTTACCCCAAGCTTTGATAACAAAGAGTTAAGGTTTGTATTGGTTGACATGAAAATGTTTTTATTGAATTTCAGCTCAAATTGGCCATCATTAAAATCATAGTCGCCAACATGAAATGTTTTTTCAATGTAAAAAACCTGATTATCATTATAGGTGTCTTGTATTTGGTGCGCTATCTTGCTAATTATATAGTCTGAGTTCCTGTTGATTTTAATTTCATTACCATTCATATCCTTATACATTTCAGGCATGTAAGCTTTTGCGTAAGCCTTTACATTATCCCTTATTGAGCCTAGAAAACTGTCTTCATCTCTACCTGTACCATTCCATATTGTCACGGATGCGAGGATTTCTCCTGTTAATTTTATGGGCAGGTTGTCTTTTGTATTATCTGCAGCAACGCTTAAAGACGCTAGAGAAATTAAAAATGCACTTGTAATTGTTTTTAACATATTGATCATTATTTTTGGGAAATTAACCACATTATACGCATTTAACGAAAAACGATCAATTTGTGCATTCCTGAGCAAGCATATAGGTATAATAATCTGCAGCAATATACAAATTTATAGTAGCATATTTTTGTTATGAATTCGTGATTTAAACTGTAATGTTAGGAGCATTGATTGTGTATATTAAATATATATCGTACGATATAATAAATATATTATGTTGACATAGCAATGTATAATAAAAATCCTACATCAGAGTTATACCAATCAATTGAAATTCTCTACGATTATTTTAATCAATCACTATTTCATAATGAGCTACCTAATGTTTTATTCACTACGCAGCGACAGAATGGAATGTTTGGTTATTTTTCTGCAGACAGATGGACTAATACAGAGGGTGGTAAATGCCATGAGATTGCCATTAACCCATTGTATGTAGCCAAATCAACATTAATAGAACTAATGCAGACACTAGTTCATGAAATGTGCCATTGTTGGCAGTATTGCTATGGCAAGCCTAGCATCAAAACTTATCACAATAAAGAATGGTCAAATAAAATGAAATTATTAGGCTTGATGCCATCTTCTACTGGCAAACCAGGTGGGGCGATGACAGGACAGTGTATTGCTGACTATCCTTTACCTAACGGTAAATTTATTGCCGATTGTGAAAGGCTCATGCGAGACAAGAAGTTTAAAATGCCTTGGCTTGATGTACAAGCATCTGGTATTGTTTGCGATAGTGACGAAGAAAAAATGGAAGTGCTGCAGCAAGCGTTTGGTGGTATGGATTCTGAGGTTGTTAGTCAGCTTACATCCAGCCTAAACAACTTATTTAACCTCAATTCTGATAAGTTAATGAATAGTAGTATTGCAACTATAAAAGACAATAAGCGCAAACGAAAATACACATGCTTTGAGTGTGGTTTGAATGTGTGGGGCAAGGGTGGGTTATCCGTTATTTGTGGTGAGTGTGACCTATCCTTAGATGAGTGCTGATGATAAATAACTCTAAAGATAGGTAAAAGGATCAAGTAATGACAAAAAATAAAGATGATAACAAATCATCCTATGGCTCTCTAAACGAACGAGAAAAAATTTACATAAAGACGCATTTGCTACAAATAAATGGTATTAAAACAACAAAAGACAAAGCCTTTTCAGAAACCAAGCGTATTTTTTATCGTAACGATGTTAATGATGCTTCGGATGCTTTTCGACACTGTTACTGGGCAGCGTTAATGGTGAAAGAAGTGGGTTATAACGATGCATTAACTTTTACAAATATTCATGAATCAAAGCCTGAAAATGATCCTGCTGAGAAAGAAATGGATCTGCATAATAATCGGATTGGATTAGAGATTGGCAGGATGAATCTTTCAGATGAAGAAACCAGCCATAAATGTTTGTTAGCACTACATTCTCACCAGCTTAAGGTCATCAAACCATGATAAATATCAAAAAGATCCCCTGTGCATTTATATTTATAATATCCATATGTTTAATGGGGTGTGCAAATAGCGATAATTCTGTATTACAGGTTGCAAAACAATGGGGGTCTGATGAGTTTTCATCAGAAAAATGGATTAAGGCTAATGAGTCTGAGAGAGCGAAGATGGTTTATAGTTTTTTAGAAAACCATGACATAGATAATATGACACTTAAACAGATTAGAAGTGTTCTAGGTCATGGTGATGGTCTATATGGTTACAATGATATTACCCCTGCGTACAATGTGGCTAGCAATCAAAATAACTATATTGTTGCTTTTCCCTATGATCCTAAAACAAAAGTAATAACTAGTGTTGTTATAGAGCCAGCCCCAAAACGAATACATACGCAAGGCACAATTATGTTTGTCGGGGAATTTGGCAAGAATAATTTTAGTATGACTAAATGGAAAGAAGCTAATAGCAATCAGAGAGCATCAATGATGTTTAGCTTTTTAACTAAAAATGATATCTATAAAATGTCGGATTCGGATATCAAGAAAAAACTTGGCCAGCCAGACATTCATTATAATAACAATTCTGCACCAGCTTATTTATTAACGCATGGTGGTGTGAATTATGCTATTTCTTTCCCTTATATTGATACTGAAATGTCAGGGAAAATCCTTGAAGCAGTTATTGAGCCTTATACTAAAATAACCAGCTTTAAACCTCGCTAGTTTTAATTAGTCCTAGCGAGTTTGATACCTTATCATCAAAAGTCATTTTTTCGAATTTGAAAGTTAATTTTAATGATCCATAGGTATCTTTTATGGGTTTTTCTGAACCATCAAGGTTTGGCCTGATGACTGAAACGTAGGTTAATGCTCCATTTGTAGCCGTTATTTCAGATACAAGTTTTCCTTTAGCTGTTGTGCCTGCTCGTTTAATCTCTTTAATCACAAGCGTTTCAATTTTATCTTTATTATTTGCGATGTTCATTGCTGCAGCAACTGCAGGTGGATATGCTGGTACAGTCATATCTAATGCAAATGTAAAGTTTTCAGTATGGTTTGAACCTTGGGCCGCCAAATAAAAAGAGTATGATTTTACAAGGGAATAATGGTCGTTATTGAAAGTGTTTGCAGAAGAGTTTCTTTCTGCAACTGTTTCAGTTGAACAGGTATTAAAGAGTTCACCTTGGTTCTCAGATTTTGCTTGACTATATACTGGCATAGTTGTTTTATTAATTAGTTAATTATTTTCTTATGGTAGCATATTATTTATATCAATTATGCAGTTAGACCCAATTAGGTATCTAGTCGGAATACGTCAGTAAATAGACAATAAGGACTTTAAAATACCGCTCTATCCCTTTTACATTCTAACTTCCAAGGTTTATTGTTTAAATTTAACACATTAGTCTACACATCATTTAATTTACACTGATTAACTTCTATTGTTAGATGCGATATTTTATGAAATTGTTCTAATATTTTTTTATAGTGGCTTATAGAATTCGGGTGATGTGTCACCAGAGAGATAATTGCAGCATAGTGGTTAGCGCTGACTTTCCAAATATGCAAGTCTGTAATTTTATTATCCGCATCACTTTCAATACTATCTTTAATTTTTTGTTTATACGATTCATTAATACTTTCATCTAGCAGAATTGGCCAAGTTTGTTTTAATAAGCCATAAGACCAACGGATAATAATAACTCCTCCAACGATCCCCATGAGTGAGTCCAGCCAATTCCAGCCTAAATACTTCCCAAAGATAAGGGCTATTATAGCTAATACAGAAGTTAACGCATCAGCCAATACATGTATGTAAGCTGCTCTGAGATTATGGTCGTGGTGATGGTGGTGATCATGATCTTCAGTATGTGCATGATGATGGTGATGATCATCTTTTAATAAAAACGCACTGATCACATTAATAAACAGACCAAAACACGCAACAAAAATAGCTTGGTTAAACTCAATTTCGTGGGGATTTATAAAGCGTCCCAAGGATTCAATTAACATCATTAGCGCAACCACAGCTAAAGCAACCGCACTGGCAAACCCACCTAATACGTTAACTTTCCCTGTTCCAAAAGAAAATCTTGGGTTATTGGCGTGCTTTCTAGCATACCAGTACGCAAAAATAGCCAACAAAAATGCAGCCACATGGGTTCCCATATGCCAACCATCTGCAAGTAATGCCATAGAGCCATAAGCTGTACCAGCTATAATTTCTATGATCATAGTGACTGCGGTTAATATTAAAACATAGCGTGTTCTTTTTTCACCTTTATTGTTCTGTAGGGAAAAATCATGATCATGTTTTAACGTATCCAAATGATTACTTGTATGCATTTGATGTCCTTAAACGCTTAATTTACTTCCAATACATTTTTAATAACTTGATTAATTCCAATGCTGCTTGTCTCTGATTGGGATCAATTTCATCTGGTATATTAATTATATGTTCCTGAATATGCCCCTCTACCAATTCTCCAAATAAGCCATTCATTGCACCTTTACAGGCTGCGAGTGTTTGTAATACTGCAAAACAGTCTTTCTTCTCTGTAATGCCTTTTTCAACCGCATCAAGTTGACCTTTAATCCGTCTAATGCGTGAGATGATATTCTTGTTTTCTGCTATATGTGACATGTTTAGATATATACTCCATACTGGTATGGAGTATATTAGCTGATTTTTTCTAGATTAATTAGCCTGATAGCTTAAATATTTAAATATTTTCCACCATCCTTATATTAAGACAGCAAATAAATTAAAGGATATGTCATGTCTAAAACTGCAGTTTTATATCGGATGGAAACGGATGCTCATATATGCCCTTTTGGGCTTAAGTCCAAGCACTTACTAAAACAACAAGGTTATAAAGTTGAAGATAACTTATTAACCACACGTGAAGAAACAGATAAATTTAAAGCAAAACATGATGTTAAAACAACACCCCAAACTTTTATTGATGATAAACGCATCGGTGGTTATGATGATCTAAGAGCGTTTTTTAATAAAGATCCACTTAATCAATCTGGTACCACTTATAAACCAATCATCGCTATTTTTGTGACAACATTTTTAATGGCAATATCTACAAATTATCTTTTAACACAGAGTCTATGTTGGATCACAATACTCGAATTATTTATTGCCATAAGCATGTGTGTGTTAGCCATTTTAAAATTACGTGATTTGAATGCATTTTCAAACCAATTTTTGGCTTATGACTTGCTGTCTCAAAAGTATGTGCCTTATGCATATTTTTATCCATTTGCAGAAGCAGGCGCAGGTATTGCAATGATTGGGAGTGTTTTAATTTGGATTGCATCACCTGTGGCAATCTTTATTGGAACAATTGGCGCAGTTTCTGTCTTTAAGGCAGTTTATATCGACAAACGCGAACTTAAATGTGCTTGCGTAGGCGGTAATAGTAATGTACCACTAGGTTTTATTTCCATGACTGAAAATGTCATGATGATTGTGATGGGGATATGGATGTTAATCAAATTGATATAATTTAAGCTTTATTAACTGGCTTTAATCGCGCCAAACACACAGCTTAAAGTTATCAGGATGTTGTTTGCTTTATTTCTGAACTCTGCTTGACAAAATATTTACCAACCGCCTAAACTGAATGCTATATAGATTAAGGTTGTTGATTATTGCTTTGTTACGTTTTTATAAAATAATAAGCGTATTCATTATGTTCATGGTTATTCAGCAATCAGTCATTGGATTGGTTGACCAGCATCAATCACATCAATCTATCTTTAATACTGAAATCAGCTTAAGTGAAGCTCATGGGGAGTCATTGGCTGGGAATAATATTATTTTTGATCAAGATGCTGCAGACTGTGAACATTGTTGTCACTGCCATAACCTATCACTTTATTATTTTTCATACAATACGGCTATAAGTTCAACAGGTTCAAGCATCTCTTTACGGTTACCTTTTGATGATACGCTGTATAACCAATTATATTTGACACCATATAAACCGCCGAGAAGTTAATTCTAAATACTCCATCAATATTATAAAAAGTGCTTACCAGCTTTTTAAAAATCAACCTGAATGATTGTTTAGGATAAATGCTCATGTTAAATATTTTATACCTGTTTCAGAACAAGAGAATCTCATTAGCATTTCTTGTTTTTCAAGTGATGCTTGTAGTAATACTCATTTTGCCAAACCATATTTACGCTGAAAATATAACGCTTTCACGGGCAATTAAGTTAACGTTAAATAAAAATCCTGAATTAAAGGTTTATCAGTTTCGGGATAAATCGTTAAATGGTGAAATTCAAACCGCAGGATTAACTCCTGGGTATGTATTAGGGGCAAACATTGACAGTTTAGGTGGTAGTAATGCTGAAAATAATCCAGCAAATCCTAATTTTGGAATCACCTTATCTTCTGTTATTGAACTAGGGGGAAAAAGAGATGCTAGAGTACAAATGGTTAATGCCAAACGCTCAAAACTTCAAGTAGCCAGAGAAACGACCGCGTTAGATTTAATGGCTGAAGTAATGAGACGATATATTGCGATATTGGCTGCTCAAGAGCGGATTAAAGTAGCAATTCAAGCTCAAGGAATTGCTCAAGATACGTTGGATACTGTTAAAAAACGAGTTACATCTGGAATATCTCCTATGGCAGATATGAAGCGTGCAATGGCTAGGCTCTCTCAAGAAAAATTATCCGTCATAAAAGAAAGACAACAACTTAAATACCTTAGATCTGCATTATCGATGTTATGGGGAGATAAAACGCCTAACTTTACTTATGTTGCAGGAAACCTATATCAAATAGGTCCAGAATTCACCTTCCAAGATCTATATGACCAAGCCATTAATAGTCCAGATATTGCTTTATTTGCTGCCGATAGACGTTTACGTGAAGCTGAATTACAATTAATTGAAACTCAATCTACTCCAGATGTTGATTGGACAGTAGGGCTTAGTCAATATACTGCTTTAGATTACCCTGTTTTGGTTGCTGGGGTCAGTGTTCCTTTATTTACCACCCAGCGAAATAAAGGTGCGATTGAATCGGCGACTGCTGCAGGAGAAATCACGACAGTCACCAAGGAATCAGCCTTACTCAATTTGCACACACAACTGTATCACGCCTATCAAAATCGTAAACAGGCTATTTTGACAATTCGAGCGCTGCAAGATGAAATCATTCCACTGTTAAAAGAATCACTTAAACAAACCAGGTCATATTATCAACTAGGTCGATACAGTTATTTAGAACTAATAACCGTTAGTAAAGAATTGATTACAGCATACCAGTCACTAATCAAAACTGCGACTGATTTACTTCTCTACAATACAGAAATTGAGAGATTAACGGGTCAGTCAATATTCATTAATTAAATTTAGCTTATATTTAAGTCACAGGAAATTATTATGTTTCAGATAAATCGAATTAACCGCTTATCATTTTTTTATTTAAGAATATTAGTGATATTCCCATTTTTGTTTATGTTTAATTTTACTTATGCAGAGCCAGGAGATCATGAGCATAATGATGAAGACTCTGTCATTATTCAACCAGATATGGCAAAGAAAGTTGGGATTGAAACGAGACAAGTTGGACCAGGAACCATACAAACAAGTGTTACTGTATATGGCAAGATAATTAACGATCCAGACCAAGTTAGCCATCTAAGCGCTAGATTCCCCGGCATTATATCTAATGTTTATGTCGATATTGGTGACGAGGTTAAAGCAGGTGAAAAGCTAATAGAAATTGAATCTAATGCTAGCTTAACGAACTATATCATTAAAGCACCCATATCAGGTCGTATTACTGCTAGAAATGCAGAAATGGGTGAGTTTAGTCAAAGCAAGGTATTATTAACTATTGAAAATTTTCGAGAGCTTTGGACAGAATTAGAGATATTTCCAAATCAAATTTCATTAGTAAAACCTGGCGATAAAGTAGTCATTACTGCTAATGGTCAGATGATTAAAAGCACTTTATCGCACCTTATTCCAAACGAGCAAAACAAGCCTTTTATCTTTGCGCGCGCAAAGATAAATAATCAGACCCAAGAATGGGTACCAGGGTTATTTGTTAAGGGAAAGGTGATTACACAGAGGATAAATGCTGACTTAGTGGTTGCTAATAGTGCTTTGCATCGATTTGAAGGGCAAACAGTTGTTTTTATTCAGGAAAAAAATTCTTATGAAGCCAAACCAGTAAAATTAGGCAAACGAGATGAAACGTATACTGAAATTCTTTCTGGATTAAAACAGGGGGATCTATACGTTGCTGAGAATAGCTATTTAATTAAGGCTGATCTAGAAAAATCCAATGCATCACATGAACACTAATTGGAGAGCTAAGCATGATTCATAATATTCTTAGTTTATCTATTCATAAACGCTGGTTAATGATGTTACTTGTATTAGCCATCACTGGTTTTGGTTTATGGAGTTATCAAAAACTACCAATTGATGCAATTCCAGATATTACAAACGTTCAAGTACAGATTAATACTTCTGCCCCTGGTTATTCGCCATTAGAAGTAGAGCAATTAATTACCTATCCCATCGAGATTGCCATGGCTGGGTTGCCTAAACTTTCATATACACGGTCAATATCCCGATATGGATTATCACAAGTTACGGTTGTATTTGAAGAAGGCACGGATTTATATTTTGCCAGAAACTTAATCAATGAGCGTATTAATCCAATAAAAAGCAACTTACCTGTCGGAATTGAGCCTAAGATGGGACCAATATCGACAGGGTTGGGTGAAATTTTTATGTATACCATAGAAGCTATGCCTGGTGCAGTTAAAGCTAATGGTGAAGCTTATAATGCAACTGATTTAAGGGAAATACAAGACTGGATGATTAGACCTAGATTAGCACTGGTTCCAGGTGTGGCTGAAGTGAATACCATTGGTGGATTTGATAAACAATACCATGTCACGCCTGATCTACAGAAGATGTTAGCATTTAATATAACTCTATCAGATGTTTCTAACGCGTTAAAGTCTAATAATCGCAATCAAGGTGCAGGTTATATTGAAGAAAATGGACAGCAAATATTAATACGCTCACCTGGACAATTAAAGTCAATTAAGCAAATTGAAAATGTTGTGGTTAATACAAATAATGGTATTCCCATACAAATTAAAGATATTGCAGAGGTGGCAATTGGCAAAGAGTTGCGCTCTGGGGCAGCAACGCAGAATGGTATAGAAACAGTTTTGGGTACTGCCATGATGTTAGTTGGTGAAAACTCTCTCGTGGTTGCTAAAAATGTTTCTTCAACATTAGCAGATATTCAAAAATCGTTGCCAGACGGGGTTAAAATAGGCATCGCTTACAATCGTATGTCATTAGTCAATAAAGCTGTATCTACCGTCCAGAATAATTTATTGGAAGGCGCGATATTGGTCATTGTGATTCTATTTCTCCTTTTGGGGAATATTAGAGCAGCCATTATAACAGCTGCTGTCATCCCCATTATTATGCTCGCCACCATAACGGGTATGGTTCAAATGGGTGTTTCAGCCAACTTGATGAGCTTGGGTGCGCTAGATTTTGGCTTGCTTGTAGATGGTACTGTCATTATTATGGAAAATTCGATTCGCCGTCTTGCCGAGGCGCAACATAGCCATGCAGGTCAACTTTCTAAAAATGATCGCTTACAGGTTGTTTTAAAGGCAACGAGCGAGGTTATTCGCCCAAGCCTCTTTGGAATGCTTATTATTACCGTAGTATATATCCCTTTATTTACCTTAACTGGTGTTGAAGGAAAAATGTTTTATCCGATGGCAATGACGGTGGTTATCGCCCTATTAATTGCATTATTGTTATCACTGACCATTGTGCCAGCTGCAGTGGCAATATTCATGACAGGAAAAATACATGAAAAAGAAAGCAAATTTATTCTATTAATTAAAACGGCCTATGAACCATTATTAAAAATAGCATTACAGTTTAAAGTTGTTATTTTAAGTTTAATGTTATTCGTGCTTTCTTGTTGTATCTACTTAGCCACAACATTGGGTTCAGAATTTGTACCACAGTTAAACGAAGGTGATATTGCTTTGCAAGCAATACGCGCGCCAGGAACAAGCCTTACCCAGGCAATAAAAATGCAGGAAACGTTAGAACGTATTATCCAGACTGTTCCACAGGTTGAAAAAGTGTTTGCAAGAACGGGCACCGCAGAAGTTGCAACTGACCTGATGCCACCAAATATTTCAGATATCTATATTATCTTGAAACCACGTAAATTGTGGCCAAATCCAGATCAAACTCAGGCCCAAGTGGTTGAAGAGATTGAAAAGAAAATTGAACACATACCAGGTAATAACTATGAATTTACCCAACCTATTCAAATGCGGTTCAATGAATTAATTTCTGGTGTTAGGGCTGACTTGGGAATTGAAATTTTTGGGGATGACTTGCAAGAATTACTAACGTTAGCAACTAAAATAAATCGCATAGTAACTAAGGTTAATGGTGCGGAAGATACTCGAGTCGAACAGGTGACGGATATCCCTGTTTTATCAGTTGAACCAAAAAGAATTGCTATTGCTCGTTATGGCTTAGAAGATGTAAACGCGCTTCAAGATTTCATTACGACAGCGATAGGCGGTGAAACAACCGGTCTTATTTATGAGGGTGATCGTCGATTTAAACTGGTTGTGCGCTTACCTAATGAGACCAGGACTAATATTGATGAATTGAATAATTTACCTGTCTCATTACCAGGTGGACAATATGTGCCGTTATCAGAAATTGCAACACTTAAATTTGCACCTACACCAGGCCAAGTTAGTCGGGTAAATGGTAAGCGGAGAGTCGTGGTTACTTCAAACATAAGGAACAGAGATTTAGGTTCTTTCGTGGCTGAAGTAAAACAGAAAATTGACGCAGAAGTAGCTTTGCCATCTGGATACTGGATAAAATATGGCGGAACATTTGAACAACTGGAATCAGCCAGTCAGCGACTGATGCTCATTGTGCCAATTACTCTATTCATTATATTAATTTTATTGATAATGGCGTTTAGCTCACTTAAAGACCCACTGATTATTTTTACTGGTGTCCCTTTAGCACTAATCGGTGGTGTGGTATCACTTTGGATGCGTGATATGCCATTTTCTATTTCTGCAGGCGTGGGATTTATTGCGCTATCGGGAATATCTGTTTTGAATGGCTTGGTTATGATAACCTTTATCCGTGACTTATGGTATCAAACAGGTGAATTACAACAGTCTATTATTAATGGTGCCCTTACTAGATTGAGACCAGTTCTCATGACCGCCTTAGTTGCTGGACTTGGGTTTATTCCCATGGCACTCAATACGGGCATAGGTGCGGAAGTTCAGAAACCCTTAGCAACGGTTGTAATTGGTGGCATTATATCGTCGACATTACTTACGCTATTTATATTACCTTGTTTATATGAGTTAATGCATAAAAGAACTGGTTCAAGGAAATAAATCCACAGCCCTATGGGGTGAGCCGGATAACCAAATCATTTCGCGCTACTCTCACCCATAGGACTATATTGCTATTTACCCAGCACAGCAAGAAAGTTTGCTAACATCTTTATCAAAAGTTTGTGCTGCCAACTTGATTCCCTCAACGGCTGTTAGATATGGAAATATCGTATCTGCTAAACCTTTAGTTGTAATCTTTGATTTCATTGCTATTACAATAGTTTGTATAAGATCGCCTGCTTCAGGTGCCAGTATATGCGCCCCTAGCAATAAATCCGTTTCCTTATCAGCTATTAATTTTATCAATCCTCTTGTGTCACGAGCGACAATAAATCTCGGTACATGATCCAATGTAATCGTACTAGTTTTAACTTGATATCCTTGTGATCTTGCTTGTTGTTCAGTTAGTCCCACACCAGATACTTGAGGATCAGAAAAAATAACCTCTGGCATGGCTTGATTATCATAAACCAAAGAATTTCCATTTACACAGTTTAGAGCGGCAAGTTTACCTCCATAAGCAGCCATATAAACAAACATGTCTAATCCAGTTACATCACCAACTGCATACACATCAGGATGACTAGTTTGCATATATTCATTCACTTCAATACCGTCATTTTCATTGGTTTTTATATTGGCTTCATTTAGTGTCAGTTTACTTATATTTGGCTTTCTACCAGAGGCAACAAGTAATTGCTCTGCTTGTAAAATTCTATCGCCACAAGTCAACTGTATGCCTTGCTTTGTTTGGTTAATTGTTTGATATGACAATCCTTGGCAGATATTAATTCCTTCATTTTTTAAGTATTGCTCTAAGGCTTCACTTATCTCAGGTTCACTTGTAGGCACAATTCGTGAACGGCAACAAACCGTCACTTCGACACCTGCACGAGCAAATAGTTGGCCTAACTCTATGCCGATAACACCCCCACCAATAATTAATAAAGATTTAGGTAAGACTTCAAGTTCTAATGCGGTGGTACTTGTCAAATAAGGTACGCTATCAATACCATCTATTGATGGCAAAGAATTTGATGACCCTGTGGCAATAATGGTTTTTTTGGGTGTATAGAGATTACCATCATGCTCGATACTATTATTCGTGAATTTGGCTATACCTTCTATGTATTTAACATTTGGATATGATGGGAGCACATCTATATATTTTGCATGACGTAGATCATCAACTAAGGCTTGTTTTTGTGCAACCAATAGCTTCCAATCTGTAATATTGGCTTGGGCTTGGATGCCATTAAATCGACTTGCATGTTTTGTCTGATAAAGAGCTTCAACGGCTCTAATCATAGTTTTGGACGGAACACAGCCGACATTAACGCAAGTTCCTCCAATTGTACCATCACCAATAACAACGACACTTACCCCTTGCTCTGCTGCAGTAATGGCTGCTGAAAATCCACCAGAACCACCCCCAATAATTAATATATCAGGCGATGTATTAATTTCAGAGTTATGTTTACAACAATCTGACATATTTAATCCTTAATGATATTTTGTTTATTCTGTAATGATGATGGGTATCCAACATCTTTAGTGGCATTTGTTAACGCCTTAACATTTGTTATTTGATCATCAAAAATAACCGTTGCTGTTTTATGCTCAAAATTAACGTCGACCTTGTCTACTCCATTTACATTTGTTAGTGACTTTTTAACGGTAATTGGGCATACAGCGCATGTCATTCCTGGTACAGATAATGTCACCGTTTTTTCCGCGGCATAACCTAATGAGCAGCAAAGTGATAAAGCAATAACCACCACTCCAAATATAATTGCAAATATTTTCATTTTATTTTCCTTACGTTGGTTTTAGTAAAATAGAAAGGCATACCAAGGAAAAGCCATTAATATCATTAGTATGAAAGTGATAACCCAAAACAGCATGCGATACCTTCTTAAGTTTTTAGGCTTGGAACAAGGTTTATCAAGCGAACATTTCTTAGGTGTTATGTATAATTTGTAATAAGCAAGTCCTAAAAATACAATTGTGATAATGATTCCAATTGGTCTTAAGAATTCTAAGTGCGTTAACGTACTAACCCAAGCACCACCAATACCTAGCATTAATAAAAGAAGTGGCGCAACACAACAAAGTGATGCTAATAATGTGCCAATAATTGCGGTGATTAGTGAGCCTTTTGGTGATTTACTCATGACTTTCTCCCGTTTTAATATTATTAGAAGACTCAAAGTAAGATACGATTGGGCAAGTGCCATCAGGGTGAGGTCCATCACAGTTATCTATCAGTAACTGTAAAGCATTTTTAAGTTTTTGTAGTTGTTTAATTTTTTCTACGGCTGAGTCTAGTTTTTCTTGGGCTTGGTTTCTAATAATACTGCAAGCGTTAGATGAGGTGTTTTTGATATGCAATAACTCTGAGATTTCACCTAATGTAAATCCCATTGTTTTTGCTTTGATAATGAATTTAAGGCGTGATAAATCATCTTCTGAGTATTGGCGATAACCATTTTCAGCACGTAATGGTTCGTTTAAGAGATTGTATTTCTCATAAAGGCGAATCGTATCATTTGATATATTTAATGTCTTTGAAAGATACCCTATTTTAAAATAATTCATATTGACCCTGCCTATACCATATATTAATAAGTATAAACTATTGACCATAGTCAAGGGTCAATACCAACCACTTGAACACCTACGTTTTCTGTGATTGTGAGCCTTTATTAAAATAGTGAATTCTTACTGAAGCTATCCAACTTAACCAAAATTAAAATTCCACATAAAACTTGGGTAATAGTATGGATTAAAAGCTACCCCACAGCCCACCAACAAAACCAAATAATGCGGTTATACTTAAGATAATAAATGACCAAAGAGCATATTGCCCTTTTAATTTATACTCATCAGGTAAAGCCTTGCGTGCTAATAAGAATAAGAACCCTAGTACAATCGGTAATGATACTGCATTCATCACTTCAACGGCGACACTGATTTTTACCAAATTAATATTTGAACCAACAAGTAATGCACCACCGATTAGTACAATACTATACAATAGATAAAACCATGGGGCTTCTTTTGCTGAACTTTGTAAAGTGTGCTTATAACCTGTTACTTCACCAATTCCCCAGGCAGCAGTTAAGGTAACCACTATTGCTGCAATAAGCGCAGCACCTATCATCCCCATAGAAAATAGTATAGTTCCTACTTTCTCCCCTAAAAATGGGGTAATAGCATGTGTAATTTGCCCTACTGTGTTTAACTCTGTATTTTCACCATGTGTATACAATGTTGCAGCTGTAGCGACTAATACTGCTGCCATAATTAATTGTGTTACCACCGATCCAATAGCAGTGTCCCATCTGCTTGCTTTTATATGTTCTGGTTTTAAACCTTTATCTACTACTGCAGATTGTTGATAAAATATCATCCAGGGCATAATGACTGCGCCAATATTTGCAGCCAACAAATACAAATAGTCCCCATTTCCTAGTGGCATATCTAGCATTTCACTCGCCATATGTGACCAATCTGGTTTAGCTTGCCAAGCAACAATGAAGAACACTAGTTCGAATGCACCGAATAGCAATGCAATTCTCTCAACTGAGTTGTAACTACCTGTAACTGCGATGGCTATTAAAAATACGACAATAGCAGTCAAACTAATCCATTTGGGTATCCCAAATATTAAACCCACTCCTGCAATTCCACTGAATTCTGTGATAATTGCGCCGATACAGGTTATAACCATTGTCATAACTGATACCCATGCCCAAAATGTACCGTAATGTTGTTTGATTAGCTCCCCATGACCCTTGCCTGTAAAAATACCTAACCTAACGGTTAATTCCTGGGCAATGAATAATATTGGTATTAAAATAAATTGTGCTAGTAAGAGCTTATAACCCCAGCTAGCACCACTCTGAGCAGCCGTAATGACACTCCCAGCATCGGTATCTGCTAACATCACCACCATGCCTGGCCCAAAAACTGTTAAATATAGAGCAATCCTTTGTAGTATGAGCTTTGACATTTACACCTCTTTTTATCGTTATACATTATAATTTGCGCTATATATCACCATGAGGTTTTAAGTAAAGCATACAAAACATAATTTATTATTTGATTTATTTTATAATACATAGCGTCAAGCTAGTCAAAAGTCAATACACACAAATGATTATCATTATCATTTATAAATCATTAGATCTAATCTTATTCTGCTTGATTCTCTGCATCTTGGAACCATAAGGCTTTATTATCTGTATTGTTATTAACCTCTTTAACAGCGGAGCTATTAACATATGGTTACCAGGCATAACCAGCAAAATTAACACCTCGTTTTTAGAAGGGGAATGGCAATAAAGTTGCTCTTTTATCTGATAAATATATCTTCCAGATTAGATTATTGACAATTAGCATGAGCGCACCCTATAATTATATATCGTCGATTCACGATAATAAGGGTTAATGTGAGTATTGCAACATTTAAAATTGAAGGAATGGATTGTGCAGAAGAGGTCAGGGCAATCAAAGCCGCGGCTAAAAATAAGATGTCAGAAAATGCCCTACAGTTTGATGTCATTAACGGTAAATTAACTGCTAATTTAGCTGAAAATAATTTAACTGAGAATGATATTATTGCAATTGTCAAAGCAGCTGGATTCAAAGCAATTCCTTGGCAGACATATATTCAGAGTAAAGATGAAAAACAAAATTGGTTTAGTGAACATTCGCGTAGTTTGTTGGCAAGTTTAAGTGCAATATTTATCATTGTTGCCTATATTATTCACGCACAAACAAATGGTTGGTTTGGTGCACTTGCTGAGCAAGGTGGTGGCTACCCACTAAGTTCTATTATTTTATATTGTTTATCTATTGTTTCTGGTGGATGGTTTATTTTCCCTAAAGCATATCAATCATTGATTCGAATGCGAGCTGATATGAATTTGCTCATGACGATTGCGGTTATAGGTGCGATTTTTATTCAACAATGGTTTGAAGCGGCTGCAGTCGCCTGTTTATTTTCGGTTGCGTTGTTGCTTGAATCTTGGAGTGTGGGAAAAGCGCGTAAAGCAATTAAGTCTTTAATGTCTTTGGCTCCAGAAGTGGCACGAATATCGACTTGTTGTGGCAGTATTGTACAGAAAAAACTTTCAGAAGTTTCTGTTGGGGCGATATGTATTGTTAACCCAGGTGAAAGGATTCCTTTTGATGGTGAAATTACCAAAGGTGAGACTTATATCAATGAAGCACCGATTACAGGAGAGTCATTACCCGTCAATAAAAAAGTGGGTGCAGACGTATTTTCGGGTACGATAAATGGTAACCAGGTCATTGAAATTAAAGTTACAAAGTCTTCAGAAAACTCAACATTAGCTCGTATTATCTCAATGGTTGAAGATGCGCAATCACGTAGGGCAAATACAGAGCAATGGGTTGAACGTTTTGCAGCAAAATATACGCCAACCATGATTTTATTTGCGGTGTTCGTTGCGATTATTACACCGCTATTATTTGGTGGCAGTTGGTCAGCATGGTTTTATGAAGCACTCGTCATATTGGTTATTGCTTGTCCATGTGCATTGGTTATCTCGACACCAGTTAGCATTGTTGCGGCATTAAGCCGAGCAGCTAGAAATGGTATTTTAATAAAAGGTGGAAATTTCCTTGAACGTCCTTCAAAAATAAAGGTTATTGCCTTTGATAAAACAGGTACGTTAACCAAAGGTCAGCCTGTCATACAATCTGTGATTCCGTTAGATGATCATTCAGAAGAACAATTAATTGCTAATGCTGCAGCCTTAGAAACGAACAGTGATCATCCGTTAGCTAGAGCGGTGATTAATTATGCATCTAAGCATAAAATTTCTTATCAAAAAGCGGATGAGTTTGAAATTATTCAAGGTAAAGGTGCACAAGGGCTAATTAACGGAAAGCAGTATTGGTTAGGGAGCCATAAATATTTACACGAAAGATTATCTAAGGAAGATGCTTGTATGGTTCACGAACAAGCAATGTCTTTTGAAAATAAAGGACATTCTGTGATTGTTGTAGGGTGTGATAATCATATTTGTGGGCTCATTAGTATCGCAGATGAAATTCGTGATGAAGCTTATGAAACGATCCAGCAATTAAAAGCTTTGGGTATTGAAAAGCTTATTATGTTAACAGGTGATAACAAGGGAACAGCTAAGTCTGTTGCCGAGCAATTAGGTATTGATTATAAAGCTGAACTGTTGCCTGAAGATAAAGTAACTTATGTTAAAGAACTAATGGCGAAATATGAAAAAGTCGCCATGGTGGGTGATGGTATTAATGACACTCCTGCAATGGCTTCATCTGAGTTAGGCATTGCCATGGGCGTTGCGGGTTCAGATGCGGCGATTGAAACAGCCGATATTGCACTGATGGCAGATGACTTAACAAAACTACCGTGGATGATTCGTCACTCAAAACGTACTTTGAGAATCATTAAGCAAAATATTTATTTTGCCTTGGGCTTAAAGGCATTATTCATTGTGTTGGCATTATTAGGTTTAGCAACCTTATGGATGGCGATTGCAGCCGATATGGGGGCATCATTATTGGTGATTGCAAATGGATTACGCCTAATTCGACAAGGTACTGATGAAGAAACTAGACACGCTCCGGCCACTCTTAATAATGCTCCGCTTAGTATGGGTAATGCATAATGGCAGATCAAATAGAAGTTACTCAACAGCATAAAGAATTAGCCAAGGTATCCGAAGCGCTGGCACATCCAACTAGAATTGCCATATTAGATTATATTTTAAGCCAAGAAGTCTGCTTGTGTAAAGACATTACCAAGCGCTTACCAATCGTGCAATCTTCTGTCTCTCAGCACATAAAAAAACTAAAAGATGCTGGGTTAATTTATGGTGAAAAACATGGGGCAAAAACCTGTTATTGTGGTAACCGAGAACATCTTTTAAAATTCAAGTCACTTATTAATCAGTTTTTAAATATTGAAAATTGGTGGTGCGATTGTTAGTAAAAGAATGGATCATGTTCAACTAGCTGTGTGATCAATAAACATGGTTAAATTCTAATTAATATATTATACTAGGTCTGTCTCTTATACACATCTCCGAGCCCACGAGACAGGCAGAAATCT
>CAJXRW010000001.1 GCA_913060525.1 uncultured Gammaproteobacteria bacterium | reverse complement strand
ATATCTCTTTGTTAACCGTTTGATTACCGTTTGATATCTCTTTGTTAACCGTTTGGATATCAAGTCTATTTACAGGATTAATGTTTGATTCGTTTAATACAGACTCCGTATACCAAGGTTTGTGTGATAGGTTTTTAGAAGTAGGTGGCTTGTCTTGTGCATTAATACCTTTCTTTTTAGCCTTATCTAAAAGCTCACTAAGTTTTAAAGTCATGTTATTCTGCAACCTTAATTATTTTAAGCGCAGTAAGCATTTGGTTTATGGTTTCATATATCTCTTTCCCCCTTTTTAAGTCAGAGATGGGTACTTTTTCATTCATTGCTTCTCTTAGCCTTGCACTATCTTTTATAATAGAATCACAAAAATTTTCTCCATATATAGATCCCATTTTAACTAGAACTTCAAGGTTGGTTTTTTGGTTTTGAAAGAATTTATTCATCATAATTAACACTTGGGTTTCGTTCTCTACGTTATACGAGTTTCTAATATCGTTAACATCTTCAAGGAACATCTGGACACCCATAATTGAAAATTCCTCAGGGTTTACAGGGACAACAATACTATCACTATTATTTAAACATAGGCAGAATACTGAATTTAAGGTTGTCAGACTGGGCGGTGTATCTACGATAATGATATCATAGTTAGATCTAAGTTTATCTAGACATAGACTGTTAAACCAACTCAAATGATGTTTAGGTGTCTGCATTGATAATACTTTCTGAATTAATGAATTTCTTAAGGAAGATGGGATGATATCTAAATTATTTTTTACATTTAGAATTACTTCTTCAACTTTTAAATCTTCCGATATGACATCAACAAAGACTGGCTGTTCCGCCTGGATGCTGGCAAATTGTGAAGTTAAATTTGCTTGAACATCTAGATCTATTGCACATACTTTTAATCCAAGCGAAGATAAGGAATCAGCCAATAAATATGAGATAGTTGTTTTTCCAACACCCCCTTTAAGATTACCGATATAAATTACTTTACCCTGAGAGTAAATAAGTTCATTTTGTATTATTTTTCTTGTTTGCTCCGGTTTAAGTAAAATATGATTTCCTGATGTCCTCTCAAGAGCATCATTTGTAAATAAGTTTTTTAGTCGAGCCGTTAAAGCGTGTCTTTTTACACCCGTTATTTCTGAAACTTGTGATAGTCTTAAGTGTCCCATATATAAAGATATTTAGTTATTTTATTTAAGTATGGGAACTACTATGAATTACGTCAAGAAAACAGCACATATATTTTAACATATACCGCATAAAAGCGATAAATATGTTAAATATAATTAAATACATATTTATTATAAATCTTAAATTATAAATTTTAAATTTATAATTTTGTAAGGCAACTAATTTGATTTAACTAAATGTAAAAAAATAATAAAAGTTATCATTGATTTTGATTTAATTAAGTGTAACTGACATTTAATTTTGTCCTGTTTCTGACATTTAAGAATGGCACGATTAATTAGTCCCAATTAATAAACATTCTCTTGATGCCTCAATCACTTCTTTGGTGATATGCGATAGGTTATTTAATTTCATTATCCTTGATATTTGAGTGAAAAGTCTATTCAGTAACCTGAAATTACCATTCACGATTTTAATCACTTCCGTCATAGCTTCGTGATCTGCAAAATCGTCTAGATTTAGCTTTGAGTCTAAGTTTTGCCAATAGCGCTCAAGAATAAAAATCATTTCATCTTTAGACATTGCCTTATATTCATGTACAAAACCAACTCTGGAATAAAGCTGTGGGTATCTGGACATTCGTTTTTCAAGTCCAGGCATCCCGATAAAGATGATTGCTTTTACCATCTGATCACGGTCATAAAAATCTCTAACCATCTCGACACCTGCATAAGTCAAACGCTCAGCTTCATCAACAATTATTATTTCACAACATTCATTTTGTGGGTGAATAATCTCAGCAGATTCACGAATCTCAAACAATGGGCAATTAGGAGGGTTTACAATTGGATTAATTTTTTCTCTAGCACTAATAATGACACGATTTGTTCGTATTATATTAGTAGATAATAAGTTAAAATTGGAAGTCACTGTTTTACCTGGAGTAGGTGTAAACAAGGTGGTTTTAACATCCGCAAGATCACTGGGTACATGTAGGTTATCTTCAGCTGACCCACCTATTATTTTGATTTCAGATATCTCATCTTGTCTCGAATATTTAGTGGCAGACATGGTTTTACCTATACCTGGATAACCATGGCAAATGCCAATATATTCATATTCGTAACAAGCGTTACAAAACTCGACAAATCTTTTGTGCTCTTTGGTTACAAGAAACTCATTGCTACTATTCATTTTCATATTTTTTTAGCTTTATTTTTGTTTTTTCAGTACAAGCGCTTTCTTTTATTTCAATAGAGATGGAATTATCAATCGTATTTCTAGGCTTGGTAATACTGTCAATAATTGAAGTCTTAGACTTTATGAGTTTATTTAATTCTTTACGTTTTTTATTTCTAGCCTTAATAATGTCTTGTGCGCTAATTTGATGCGATTCAAGGTCTTGGGAAACAGCGGTACAAATATACTTATTATTGTGGTAAACCCTGATTTCAGCTAAGTCTCTTGGATCATATTTTATGATGACGCTTTCACCAACATATCCACAAAGAGTAATGTTCATATAACGAAAGCCCATGAAACTTATTCCATCTCTTTGCACTAATCTTGGTTTATTAGCCATCAGAAGAAGTATGTCTAGCTCCTCAAGTGAACTTGTAATATTGGGGATAAAAGATTCTGAACGCCATTTTTCATTTGGTATTTCTTTCGTTACAGAGTGTTCAACATTGTTATATTCATTTAAGAAAAAATGCTTCAACCTTAAATCTAACTCTTCAAATGTCATGGTTTTTTGATTTTTATTTTTCTTCTTTGTTTTTGTATAACCTTTAAGATCACATAACACTTTCTGATTAATGGTTAAAAAGAGCCTCTCAATCTTACCTCGTCCTTGGGGCTTTCCAACAGTTGAATAAATGAGCTGAATTTTGAGTGCGGCACATGCCTCTTCAATATGCGAAGAGGTAAAATCGCAGCCATGATCGGTATATAAAATTTCAGGTATTCCGAAAATAATCCAGTTAGATTCAGATTTGCGCCATATTGCTTGCTTAAGTGCTAAAGCAGTATTTTGTGAGCTTGGTGCGGAAATACTTAGGTAATAACCAGGAACTCCTCTACTAAAATCATCCTGAATAACAGTCAGCCACGGCCTAATTAGCTTTCCTTTTGGACCTGTTATAATAATATCCAACATTGTATGGTCAGCTTGCCAGATATGGTTTGATCTTTCAGCTTCTCTAATATAAATGATGTCATATTTTTCCTGATATTTTTTAGTGCCTTCAGAAGCTAAATATTTTAATGGTTTTGGTATTTGTTTAACGATATCTCTTGTTACGGAGTAACTTGGAAGATTAATTTTTTTAATCTCACAATAATTTTTCAGTTGCCTATGGAGAGAGGCTATTGATTTGCATTCCCCTTTTAGCCAAAGCCCTTGGATTAACTGTTTTACTTCTTCATCTATTTTCTTTTTCCTGGGGAGGTTGTTTTTTGGTACGATACCATCTAGTCCATTATTTCGATATCCATTGATCCAGCGATTTAATGTCCTTAATGATATCCCATTATTTTTGCTTATCGATACAATTGAGGATACATCATCAAGATAGGGTTTTATGATAGCATATTTTTCTAATGCTGATTTTATAGCCATTCTAAAAATCTATTTCCAAGTTCGCCTTCCGCATAATATTGCGAACTACCATAAATTTGATTGCTCTCATAAATAAAAACATGATTGCCCAACATGTCAGTAAAAATGGTATTTGGTAGACTGTTTTTGATGATCATGGTTAAATCCATGTAAAGCGAACTATTATCGTTAAATTTAGTACAAAGCGAACTTATTGCAAGGTGGTATTAAAAATGGCTTATCAATTTATTAGAGAGCCTCTTAGAGCAGAAGAAGCAGATAAGATATGTCAGGTTTGTGAAACTGCCCAGGAAAAATTAATTATTTGGACTTTGGTTGATACAGGACTAAGAGTTTCAGAATTATGTAGTCTCACACCACAAAATATTATGTGGCAACAAAAATCCATTAGAGTAAATGGTAAAGGTGGACCACATGGCAAGAAGACTAAGAAACGAGTTGTCCCCATGTCAAAAAGAGTTCAAACACTTCTTGAACATTATTTTGCTATTCATGATAAATGGCCAGTTGGTGCTAGACAAGTACAAAAGATTGTTAAAAATGTTGCAAACAAAGCTCAAATATCTCAAACCATTACACCACATATATTAAGACATACTTTTGCAACGCTCGCTTTACAAAAAGGCATATCATTAGCAACAGTACAAAAAATACTAGGTCACGATAGGCTAACAACTACATCTATATACCTTAATTTTACAGATGAGCATGTAGTGGATGAATTTACAAGGAAATGGTAATGAGTAAGGGTTCCATATATTTGTTTGTAGATACAAATATATTTATACAATGTAAGTCTTTGACGCAACTTGATTGGTCACAATGGTCAGATTTTTCAGAAATAAATTTGATAATATGTAGAGCTGTACAGAGAGAAATAGATACATTAAAAGATTCAGCTCGAGGAAGAATTCAAAAACGAGCAAAATCAACATCTGCTGATATAAAAGATATTATTATTAATGGTGATAAAATAATAAAAAATGATAGCCAATTGGTTAAGTTAATGCTTTTACCAAAATATAGGCCTGACCCAAGTCAGGCAGGTATGCTGGACTATAACGAAAAAGATGATCAAATTATTGGCACAATTTGTTCGTACAAAAATGATTTCCCAGAAAGCGAAATTAGAATCCTTACTAATGATACTGGACCAATGGTATCAGCTAAGACTGTTGATGTGAAATTTGACCAAATCCCTGATGAATGGTTATTAGAACCTGAATCTTCAGAGCTTGAAAAAGAGAATAATAAACTTCTCAAAGAAATTAACAAGCTTAAAGACACTAAGCTTAAACCATCTATCGTATGCATCGATAAAAATAAAAATGAAATTGCAAAAATAGTTCATCAGCATGTGGAGTATTTACCACTATCCACTGATGAAATTAATGACTTGATCAATAGGTTAAAAATTCACTTTCCTATGGAATCAGATTTTGATAGGGAGAAAAATGTTCTTGAAAAAAGAATTATTGGATCTGCATATAGAAATATCCTACATGCAGGAAAAGTTTATCATTCAGCACCAGAAGATAAAATCCAAAAATATAAACAGGAAGAATATCCAGAATGGATAGAAGGTTGTAAAACAATACTAGCTAACCTAGACAATAATTTAAATAAGAATACTTTTGGCCTCGAGTTTTGTTTCGACGTTAGAAATATAGGTACTTATCCAGGGAAAGATGTTTTGGTAAATATAATTGCTAAAGGTGATTTATTGATAATGCCTGAAGAAAATACAGAAAGTGGGAATACGGATATTGAATTACCTATATTGCCCAGTCCACCAAAACCACCACAAGGAAAATGGACTGTTCAAGCCACACAAATGCTAGGTTCTACAATTTTAATGAAAACCCTACAAGATAGAGTGTCTATGAATATGGGGCTCAAAGCTCTAGAAATAAATACAATACCACCAATATATCCAATTCGGCATACAGATAATAATAGAGATGCAAACCAATTTTATTGGAAACCAATAAAACCATTTGAGCCGGCAAGAATATTGACCTATAAGTGTGACCAGTGGCGGCATGGAGGGGAGCCTGAATACTTTAGAGGAATAGTGTATTGTAAAGATAATGATGAAAATGTCTCTGGGGCTATTGAATTAAATATACACGCTGAAAACCTTGTTGAAGTTGTTGAGAAAATCATAGGAGTTGAGATAAAAGTTGATAAAGAGTCAGCTTTTAAAAAAGCAGAAGAGATTATCCAGAACCTCATAGAAAGTTGCATATAAATCGTGCCATTCTTAAATGTCAGAAACAGGCCAAAGTTAAATGTCAGTTACAATTAAATGTCAGAAATTAGTGGCTATACCTACATGGCGTATAAACAATTATGAGTGATTTATTAAGTTTTCCAGTTGTGGATAAAAATCATTATGCGGATTTAATTGATCGGTATCAAATGTATTTGTATCAATCTGACTATTCAAAAAACACCATTAAAAATTATCTGGCCAGTATTCGGAAGCTAATTGCGTTTTTAGAGGTGGATTTATTCAAGGTGAATGAGTCCCATATTAAGTTATTTAAAGATGATTTGTATCACCGTTTGAAAATGCGCGTCACAACCATTAATCGTCACTTACATGTGATTCGTCATTTTATGGGTTGGTTATTCGATATGGGCCTAATTAAAAATGATCTTAGTAGGAATATAAAGTTATTGAAACGACAAAAGCCAGTGACTGCCCCAAAAGGAATGGTTCAGCGTGAAATTAACTTAATCTTACAGTTAGCTGCAGACACAAAGCGAACCATTAAAGATCGCAACACCACTATTTTATATTTAATGCTAAATGCTGGCCTAAGAGTAGGGGAGGTGGTTGATCTCAATGTGGGTGATGTGCTAGTCAATGCAAGGTCTGGCAAATTAATTATTCATGGCAAAGGTAACAAAGAACGTGAAGTAATACTAAGTGGCCGCCTCAGAAAAATCTTAGATGATTACATGGTTTATAGAGAGAAATATGCACCAGATTGTTTTAACGAAGCAGATCCACTTTTTTTATCTGAGCGCAAGCAGCGACTATCAGTTAGATCCATTCAAAAAATGGTGAATAATTTAGCCACACGCTCAAAAATTGATCGATTAAATATATCACCACACACCTTGCGCCACACCTTTGGTAAAAACTATTACTCAACAAGCAATCATGATATTGTCAGCCTGCAGGGATTGATGGGCCATAGTTCTATTGATACAACAGTGATTTACTCATTACCAGACGAGGAGCAAATCGAATTTAATCTAAATAATTTATAAGCAAATAATAGATATTAATCTGCAGCATTTATATCATAAAAGCTTATTGGCATTAACATGGATGCATTGCGGTAGTTGTAGCGCTCACCAACTAAATAGGCCCTATAATCGAGATATTCATCTTTCAGAACAAGACCCATTAAGCAAGATTGATGAAACAGGGTCACCCAATCATATCTACGATTAACCATTATTCCATATTCAGCCACAAGCACTTTCACAGGCTTTGGAAAATACCCATCATATAAACCTTTATTGATAATGTACTTAGGGATGATAGGGCATAAAGGCAAACCACCAGGCTCACCTTTATATCTTCCCCAGGGCATATAAACCATGCCATTTCGTAACTTGATCGGTAGTTGAGATTTTTGATTTGTAAAAAAAACTTTGGGTGAGCTTACCGTCTCGGATGTATTTAACAGCACAGTACATTGTTTGCAGAATGTTTGCATTACCTTGGCCAGTATGTTAGCACTTTGTTTACACTGTCTGAACAAATAATGACAATGAAAAGCTAGTTTATTTGGGATTCGATATAGATATAGGTAGTGTTTTTTTGTGAAAATCAGATTAGCTATTAATTAGTTTCTTGATGTTAGATGACGGTTTGAACCCAATAGTCTTTGATGCTGCTATTTGTACCACTTGTCCAGTTTGGGGATTCCGGCCCTGTCTTGATTTTCTATTTCTAAGCTCCCATTTCCCAAAACCAATGATATTAATGTCTTTACCTTCCGATAAGTTTTTCTCTATACAGCCAAGCACCGCATCAATTGCTTTTTTAGCATCTGTTTTGGAGCTATAAGCTTTGCAGTTTTCAACTAAACAATTAACCAAGTCAGTTTTAGAAAGAGAATCAGACATTTAATTACCTTGAGATTTTTAGTTAAGCTACTTTATTTATAGACTAAAATTAATAAAATGTACAATAGATTAAGTATTAACCAATCAGGGTTTTATGTTGCATTGGCTCTATTTCAAAAAAACGTGATTTGGCAGTATAGGCTTACTAATAATGTCTGTTAGAGCCAAATAGACTTGATCCATATATTCCTCGGCTGGCTCAAATTCGGCAACAAAGCGCTTAACAGCTTGATGGCCATTAAACTTCTCAAGTCGAACATTGTACCAGTAGTAAAAAATCATACCTGGAGAATGTTCTTCACAAGCGTTTACACCGTAGCTATCCATAACATCAATACAAGCACTTAAAACATACGATTTTAACCCCCTGTATTCACTTGAATCGCTTCCTTGGCGTATGATTTCTTCCAGCATGTTATATGTAAAGGTTTTACCCATGTTAAATTGATCATGAATATGATCATTAAATAACATTATCAAATGATCTTTATCCTCATCGAGCGCCAAAAATGACTGCAGCAGGGCCTTTTTTTGGTCAAAGCTGATGGGTAAGAGCGGCCTTTTATATGTGGAATTAAAATCATATTTTTTGTATATCTCGCTCAAGTCTAATTTCTTTTCAAGTTGCTGAAGCTTGGAAAGTAAAGACTCAAACATGACCTCTTTGGGTAAAAAATCAATCCCATTGCATTGGGCCAGTTCAGCCACCTCGTAAAGAAGATGGGCGAAATTTTCATCCCAGTAAATCGTTTGCGCGTTGAAAGTGGCATTGCTGGCACTTGGCATGCATCTGCGAGTTTGATTATAAACATTGAAGAACTCACGGCACTGAATAATTCCATCTGCAGATAATTTATCAAATAGATTTTTATTATCTTTAGCGCGGTTGTAATCCAAGTGTAAATCACCGACTTGAATGGTTTTATTGTTATCATTTTTGAGCCGAATTGCTCTCCTGGATGCATTGCCAGGGCGATTGTTTAGAGCAGGTCGATTAAATATAATTTTGCTTAACATGTTTCCATCTCCTAATTAAATTTGATTAATGGTTGTTTTGATTTGATTTTGTAGCTCTCTAAAGCTTTTTTCTTGTTCAAGTAGGGCCTGTTTTAAGAAAATAATTTTTTCGATTTCAAAATCGGTTAGTTTGGCTTGTAATTCATTTTGCGTTGCTTGTTTTTGTTTAAGCTTTTCTAACGCCTGGTCAATGCTTGCGAACACATCAAAATCAGTTGTATTTTTCTTGTTGTCGATACATACAGGCAGACCATCAATTTTTTGTGACAGCTGCTTAAAAATGGTTTCTTTATCATCACTTGATTTTACAGTTAAGCCGATACGTTGGCCGTACATATTGCAAGTATCAAGCTCCCCCAGGATGTTTTCAGGATGATTAACGTAATATTCATTCATTCTTAATTTATGGCCTTTAACTTGAATGTTTTTAACTTCTGTAAATGCAATATTGTTAAGTTTTTGTTTGGTATAAAAAACAATATCGATTGTTACTTTTGCATTATCAAACATGTTGTCTGGTAATCTAAAAGCAGCAATTAATGAGCCATGCTGCGCCATAATATGACGAGGGTGATCATGTAGATTATCAAAGCAGTATTGAGGTAATACGAACGCCATAACACCTTTATCTTTCAAAAGATGCACACTTTTAGCCGTGAAAAAATGATGCAGGGCCATACCGTTTATATCTGAAAATTGGCTATCAATTAATGTCTGGCTACCATATGGGGGATTACCGACTATTGCATCAAAAGTATTAGCTTTAAATTTAGTGGCTTCAAAACCGTGATTTAGTATTTTAGCATAAGGGCAAATTGCTTTTGTAATTCTTGCGCTTAATCTATCCAATTCAACTGCGTGGATAATACAGTTTTCGATTAAGTTGCTTGGCATATTAAAGATAAAAGCACCGTGTCCGCAGGCTGGCTCTAGTAGCTTGCCACCAGTAAAACCCATTTTTACTAAAGACTGATAAATAAAACTGATAATATCTTTATGTGTGTAATAGGCAGTCTTACAGCTGGCCATTACATTTTTATATACATCAGGGCCTAAAATGTTCTTTAGCTCCTGGTGTTGATCTTTAGTCATGATTTTGTGTAATCCACCAAAACCAGAATATTCTTTTAAATTAACATTGGATTGAATGAACCTAATAATTTTGATATTTGTATCGACTCGTGACATATTCTAAAGCTCCGTTGTAGGTTAACAGCTAAATATCTTAGCTGATGTTATTATATAAAGATAACATCATAAAAGCAATGAAATATAGTTAAAAGTTATCCTAAAAAGATAACATATAACACTACAATATATTGTAGTGTTGCGCTAATTTTGTTATAATACTTATCAACAAGAACGGAATTATCCGACTTGTTTTTCAACCTAAAACGGAGTTATTTATTATGTCTATGAATGCAAACCAGGCCAGTAATTTATCAGTGGATTTAATCAAGGCTGAACAAGGTTCTATGTTTGTTTATTCTGATCTGAAGAACGCGATTGAGAAAGCAGAAATCCAGAGTATGAGTAAAAACACAATTAGGAAATACAAACAATTGCACAAGCGAGTAAATAGGCTCATAAATGATATAAGAGAATTAAATAATCCTGATCATAAGTAAGGGCTATCGAAATGAATAAAATAAACTTATTCGAATTATGCTGCCAGATCAATAAAAATAAGCATTTCATGCTTTATTTAACTAATGATAAAAGTGCGATAACTTTTGAATGTCATCATCCAAACTATCAAGGTGTTATACTTATAGAAAGTAAGTATAGCTGTTATACCGTGTGTTATGACCTGAAAAGAAATAACCTGGATAATATAGAAGTATCATATTTACATGATCTGTATAACCAACCTGAAAAGCATCTGATTAATCAAATTAAAGGCGGTGATTTATATAACACAATTATTAAAAATATGATGATCGCAACAAAGAAAAAGCAAGCTATATAGTGTTACTATAAAAAGATAACATTTAACACTACAATATATTGTAGTGATGTGCTAATTTTGTTATAATAATATTACAGGAACGGAATGGCCGACCTGTTACTTTAACCTTGAACGGAGATCAAAATATGAATGAATATGAAGCACGTATCGCAGCTAAGAAAGAACGTCTAGCAGAAAAAGCCAAAGCAGTTAGAAAAGAATCGCAAGCGACTTACAGTGAAGCAAGAAAATTATCGGGTGTTATTCCATTCGGCCAGCCGATTCTAGTAGGTCATCATTCAGAAAGCCGCCACAGAAGCCATTTAAAAAAAGTTAGTAACACATTTGAGAAGTCTTTTAAATTAGATGATAAAGCCGACCATTACGAGCGCAAAGCGGCAGCAGTTGGCACAGGTGGCATATCATCTTTTGACCCAGAAGCAGCCCAGAAGATTCAAACTAAAATTGATAGTTTAAAAGCTAACAATGAGCATATGAAAGAAGTAAATAGATTATATAAAAAACACTATACCCAGGCTTTCAAGAAGCTACAAGATGAAAAAGAAGCTTTTAAACAGGCAGCAAAGGCTTTAAGCGAGACTCATGAGGATGCTGCAAAAGAATTAATCCAACGCGCTGGCTTTTATGCTTTTGCGCCATACGGCAGACTAAAGCCTTATGCGCCTAGTACGGTTGAAATAAGAAGATTAGAAAAGCGTTTAGAGTCGTTAGCAAATGCAAAACAAGAAGATTCAGAGATTCAAAAAGATGGTTTTAAAGTGGTTTTTGATGGTGAAGAAATGAGAATCAAATTTATTTTTGATGAAATCCCATCGGAAGAAGCAAGAAAAATACTCAGCAGTCACGCTTTTAAATTTTCACGCTATAGCGAAGCTTGGGTTCGCAAGCTAACAGGAAATGCAAAATTCTCTACACGGTGCGCGCTTGAAGCACTAGAGAAAATAAAAGTCTAATGTACCCTATAAAGATAACATTTACCACTACAATATATTGTAGTGTTTAGCTATTTATGCTAAAATATTATTACAGGAACGGAATAGTCCGACCTGTATTTTTTTAACCTTAAACGGAGATCAGAATATGTCTTTCAAGATAATAAAAGTTTCATCAATTAAGCCAGGCGATGCTATCACTGTTGGCGAGTTTGAACCGCTGCTATGTGTTAGTAAGGTTGAGCTTAAAGGCTCTAAAGTGACATTAACTTTTTGTGACCCTATGTCAGCAATGAATAGATTAAGAGAGGGCTTTAAACATCAGTATAACGCCTTTGATTTATTGGAAGTTTACCCAGGCTACTGGCCAGCATCCTCATTTTCTGAAATCAAAAAAATAGCTTGATAGGTGGTTGTAATGAGTAAACAATACGAAAAGTTAACCATTGATAAAATTGATAGCGTTAATTGTACCAGTAAAGAGAAACGCGAGTTAATTTCTCTTTTTGAAAGGGTTGTCAGAAAGGTTGCTGGACTACAGGCCAAAAAGGTTTATTTTGACCTGGCTGATTTTGCATGCACCAAAGAGAGCACGTTAAAAGAGTTTAAGTTAATTATCGTTAGAAACATCAAAAACAGTGATGAAATATATTCGGGTTTATTTGAGCATCACGCCAAAACATTATCATTGAACGGCACTTTTAAAGGCAAAAAATAGCGCTAAAATACTACTACAATATATTGTAGTAGTTACTTAGATATGTTAAAATATAGGTAACAGGAACGGAATGGCCGACCTGTTGTTTAAACCTTAAACGGAGATCGAAATATGCCAAGCTTTACTCAAGAAGATAAAAAAATCATTGCCCCAAAAATCAAAGCACTTTCACAAAAATATGGTGTTAAGTGTACGTTAGCGATTCGCCAGCATACAACAATTGTTTTGAATGTGCGGTCTGGCCAGCTTGATTTTATTAATGACTATAATAAATCTTTAGCAGAGCAAAATAAGCATAGGGAAGAATGCAGACAGCATAATCTAGTTAAGAACGGTTATATTGATGTGTGTAAAAATACAATCGAAGAAGATTTTACTGGCAAGTGTAAGGCATTTTTAATGCTGGCCAGACAGATATTATTTAGCGTGGATTATTATAATGAGAGTGACCCTATGACAGATTATTATAACGTTGCTTATTATGTCGATATTAATATTGGCCGATGGGATCGGCCGTATGAATATACGCCAGAATAAACTCATGTTGTAATTCATGGTGTCAGTGTTTCTTTAAAAGGTGTGAATAAAATTAAATTAAAATATTGGAGTTTCTAACATGTCTGATAAGAAAATAAAGACTAATGAATTTGGCTCAGAGGGCCATGCAGGACAAATAAATGAATATGTTAGGTCAATGCAAAATCGCATTGCTTGTCATTTACAAAAGCACATGGAGATGAACAAACTAGGGTTTAATGAGACATGCCGTGAAATGGGGATATCACCTAATAAATTGAGTTCTATTCTGAATGGAAGTGCCAATTTAACACTAAATAGTATTGCTGAGATCAGTTTATTTTTAGGTTTAGAGCCTAATGTTATTTTCAAGCCTATCGACAACACAGGAATAATTAGTATTAATATTGATGAGTTCAAATCTATCATTAATAAAAAGCGTTTTAGAATTGATATTTTGCATACAAACATTTTTTTAAAAACATATGAAGGTGAATACAGTGATGATGTTGAGAAAACATACGGCCTTTCAATCAATTTCAATTCAATAGATCATGCGATTAGATTTTTAAAAGAGAACAAGATAGATGCTTTCAAAATTCAGTTACCAATGCAAAGCTATAATAAAAACAACATACGCTATTAATAAAAAATAATTTGTTTTAGCGGCTTATGCGGCTCATTTAAAAAAGTTAAAATATTTTTTGTAGCGGTTATATGAAGTTTTTATTTAAGCTAAGATGACGTAAAAATTATAACAAAAAAATTAACAACACATGGAGAAGTGGCATGATTTTATTGGCATATTTAATCATTTTATTAGTAGCAGGGTACTGCATGTATTCAGCTGTTAAAATCTCTCTTAATAGAGAACATCATAGAGAGGAGAAGGCGATATCTAATGTAAAAATTGTATTATTTAGTATCATATCAATTATATTAATTTTTGCTTTGTTTACATATGATAGATCGGTTTACATATACAATTTCGATCTAAAAATTAAATATATTTATTTTCCAACTGACGAAGAAAAAGAAAATGTAAAATTGCTTGAGAATGCATGGAGCATGTTAAAATTTGGAATATTTGAATCGATTATTTTTGGCATTGGAGTTGGTGGTTTGATCTCAATCTTTTTACAAACAATTAAAAAATCAAGAGAATACTCACCTTATGTTTTCGATATAAGGCTGGTTATTCCGTTTGCTATAATCTTAGTAGTCGGAATATTTATTCATCTATTAAAATCGCAAATATTATACGCATTTTCATTTTTCTAAAAGCTATAAAAACGCGAAGCCACTCCCAAATAAAATAAGGGAAGTGGCGCAGCTTGTTATTGCATCTTTGATGCTAAATTCTAATGAGTATGTGGGATTAGCGGAAATAAAATCGTGATACTTTTAATGAAATTACATTTAAATATATCAGTTAACTAAGTAACTAAATTAAAACTATCCCGATTTTATTCTGCGGTTTAGCGCAGCTAAAAATCCACTAGATACCGGGAAAGATAATCATATATTATTGGGCGTTATTTCTTGGCGCATCTATATTCAATGCCCCTCTTAGTAGACTTAATCCGCCTATAGCTAATGCGATTTGAAAGACAACATGTTCAAAGCTTAAAAATGTTTGGCCCGATTCTGTAGAGAGCGCACCGATTAATCCAAATAGGAATGTCAGCATAGCTAAAAACAAACCTCTCGCGCTCGATCTAAAAACAATTATCGCTGCCGATATTAATGCAGTATATCCAAAATATGGCATGTATTTTGAAATATCATGACCACCTATAGAATTAAATAGATGAGAATGAAAGGCACTATATACAGATAGGATTATTACTAATGAGATAATATATCCACTCATGGGAGCAGGGGAGAGCATCGCAATAAAACGATCAAATGCCCTGGTGACAAATCCTCTATTTTCATTATAATTAGAAGCAAGAATCTGGTCAGTATCACCAACATTCATGGTAGAGTTTCCAGCATGAATATTTTGTTTGTAAACAATATCATTTATTTCACTGGTTAATTTCTGATGTTCTTTCGCACGTTGTAGATTGGTTAGTTTATCTTTTAGTGCTTGAATATCATAATCAGAAACATGATTCGGATTTGCTTCAATTGTGTCGGTGCTCATTTGCGCTACTCCTATAATTTACGACTAACCATTTTGTTGGTAATCAACTTGCTGGTTATCGATAGATTGTTGTGTATTTTGTTCTACTGGTTTTTTAGATGGTGCTTTTTTATATTCATTTTCTCCCTGGTTAGCCGCATGCTTGAATAAATTATTAAGTGCATTATTGGCCCATCGATGTAAGCCATGTTTTTCTAATATTGTCGCAACGTCATTAAGTCTTTTTTGTGTGGCTTCTTTGATTTGCTCTTCAAGTTTATTCTTTTGCTCTAAAAGCTGTTGGAGTTTTTTTGTATCAGACATGTTTTATCCTTATGTGTTTTTAGTTAAATCACTCAAGGATAATTTATCATTTTTTTTGGACAAATACATTTGATATCTACGCATTTTTTTCAATTTATGATCAGTAAAAAGCTGATCGCCTAAAGTTGTTAATCGTTCAAACTGACCAATCGAGTCTAATAATTTTCTAGCTTGTATACTGATACCCATTAAAATAGTAAATGGATAAGATAATTTTTTATTACCTTCATGAAATTCAGACCCTAATTTTTCACATTCGTTGAAATATTCCTTTTCTTTGCAATTTGAACAGGCCAAAAAAAGCGCGCCTAATACAGCAGCCATTCTCATTTCATGACATTTAGTTGCAACCACTAATGCGCCCAGTTGAATAACTTCATGGTCAAGCATATTTTCAATATCTAAATAGTTACCAGCACCAGCAATAATGAACACCTTACCAAATGATCGTTTAATTTTTGTATCATTAAAACGATGATTTTGCTTAGTAGACTTGATGCGATTGTTAAGTTGAAAAAGGCGAAATTCTAATTTCTTTAATTTTTCCAAACTATCCATAGCATTTTAAACAAATAGTAAAACCTAGATATATTATAGCATATGCATATATTACGATCTACTATTATCGAAGTAAAATAATCAAGCGCCTTTTCTAAAGGCGCAATATGCATTGACTACGTCAAAGCTATTGCTTATAATTAATATCGTTATGGCAATACAATATATAAACGCGCGGTTCATTTCGCGAAGCGGCGGTCACAATGCGCTAAGTGCAGCTGCTTACAGAGCAAATGAAAAACTTCATTGCGAACGCACTGGAGAAACGTTTGATTACTCAAATAAAGGCGATTGCGTTTATAAAAATATTCTATTGCCAGATACTGCCTATAACGATAAATACACCAAAGAATCACATCCATATCATAATAGAGAATCCATTTGGAATGCTGTTGAGCATATCGAAAATAGCCATAACAGACGTGACAGCGCACAGCTTGCAATGGAACTCAAAATTGCATTACCAAAAGAACTAAGCCATAACAGTCAAGTTGATTTGGTTAATCAGTTTATAAAGGAAAACTATGTTGATGCTTTTGGTGTTGCTGCTGATGTTTGCATTCATAATAAAGATGATGGTAATCCACACGCACATGTTATGATTACGATGCGCCAGCTTCATGGTGTAGAATTCTCACGCAAAAAAGAACGCAATATGGCTCCACAAGTGCTGGCTAGTACATATGGAAACTTTGCTGTACCTGATCAGTTAAATCGTAAATGGGAAACCTTTCAGAATGCTTATTTTGAAAATAATAATATTGATTTAAAGGTAGATCCAATTAATATTATTCCTACTGTTCATGAGGGTCGAGTACGAGAAAATAGTCAATTTTATGATGTGTCTGAATACAATGAGCAGATCAAAACTGCGAATGCAGAAGCTGTATTTGATCAACCTGATTTAATTATTCAAACGCTAGAAAACAACTATGCTGTGTTTGATGAACGTGATATTACCAAGCTTGTATTTAAACAAACCGCTTATTCAGAAAATGAAAATGACTATCATGATGTGTTACGTGCGGTACTTAATTCTAATCAAATTATACAGCTTGGTTATGGAGAATCTGGTCGCATTCGCTATACCACTAAAGCAAACTACGAGAAAGAAAATAGTATCGGTGATATTGCCGCATCGATGCATGGCCAACGTGACTTTGTTATTCATAAAAGATACATTAAGGCTATCTCTGAACGCTATACCTTGAAAGATGAGCAAGCAGACGCGCTACAACATATTGCTCATTCTGGAAATATTTCTGCGCTAGTTGGTCTTGCTGGTACAGGAAAAACATACACACTGAAATCAGTAAATGCCTTATATAGTGAGTTAGGTTATCAGGTTTATGGTACGGCTATTTCTGGTAAGGCTGCAGCTGGACTTGAACAAGAAGCTGGTATCGAATCTAAGACCTTAGCGACACTATTATACTTGTATAAGCAGGGTGGATCTAAACTTAATTATTTACCTAATCATGGCTCGGTATTGGTAGTTGATGAAGCTGGTATGATTGGTTTAAATGACATGTATCAGTTGATGAATATGTCACGTCAGTTTAACTATAAACTTGTCTTAGCTGGTGATCCTGAACAATTACAACCAGTAGAAAAAGGCTCACCATTTAGAGCGATACTAGAGCGTTGCGGTTTCGCTATGCTTGATGTTATTCGCCGCCAACGTAACGCGGATGAACGAAAAGTTATACGTGGCTTATCTCAAGGTAAGGTAGGTGATGCAGTAGATTTTTATATTCAGAAAAATCGTCTTGTGCTATCGGGTAAAGATGAAATTAATAAACAGCTATTTTCTCAATGGGTACAATATCAGAATGATTTATCACAGACCATTATTCTTGCTCACCAGCAATCAGATGTCGATCAACTGAATCAACACGCACGACATTATTTATCTGAAAATGCTAATTTAGGTGAATCAACTGCACACCAAGTCACTATTTCTGGCAAATCAGTTACTAAAGAATTTGCACCAGGTGAGCGTATCGTTTTCTTGAAAAACAGCCGTGAATTAAATGTTAAAAATGGTCAATTAGCAACTATTAATGAAATCGAAGATGGTATCATTAAGGCGACACTGGATGGTGGCCAACAGGTTATTTTTGATCGTAACTTATATTCAAACTTCGATTATGGTTATGCGCTAACCGTTCATAAATCACAAGGCGTTACCGTTAATAATACGCTTGCCTACTTGTCAGGTCATGGTTGGGATCGTCACTTAACCTATGTCGCCTTATCGCGTCATCGTGACAATTTGCACATTTATGCTAACCAGGAATCATTTAATGATATTCACCAACTTAAACGTGGATTGGCCAGCGTCAGTTTACGTGACAGTGTGCTGGACTATCCGATGCAGTTTGCTATTAGACGTGGCGAAGATCCAGAGTTACTTGCACAACATGCTGCCCAAAAAATCAAAGGTGTTAGCACCAAGGTTAAGGACACCTGGAACTATTTATTTAATTACACGCAGTATCAAGCTGACCAGGCTAAAACAGCTTTCCAGTACAAAGCAATTGAGCAACAGCGTATTAATTTACAAGCCAAAAAAGTAGCTGACTTCGCTGATCTACATGGCTCAGTTAATGAAAAGTATCTTGCATTCAAGAAGCAGTACGGTGATAAATGGTATGAAAATGATGAAGCAAAAGTTGCTTACAAGCCAATTGAAGATGCGTTTTATCAACGTAATGAAGCCGCATACCATCTTTATACAGATGGTCATGATTACGACCATGCGTTGCGCTATAATCGCATCGACTCTGACCAATTAAAAACGTGGGCAGAGTCATTCATTCATGAAGCAACGGTCAGAAAATTTGAACAGGCAACCAACCCATATGTTAAACGCCAACTCGCCACTGAAATCAGCTCTAGCAATGATTATAGTCGCTTTGTTTCATCGCGTGATTTGTGGAAGTCAGTCAATGTATATAATGCTCAACATGTCACATTTGCGAAGAAGCAACACATTGAAGGCTATCGTCAACGACTAGCAGTGGTAGAGAAGTTTACATCTAATTACAAAGATGCCTGGCGTTATTTAGATAAATCTAAATCTGAGCATTTTGGGCAAGAATCAGATGGACAGAACAAAGATAATTTACCAAAGCATTTACAAAAATATCAGTTGATAGCTAACCAATACTTCAAACAGTCTGAAGAAATTGCCTATCAAATCTATCAAGACAAAGAAGCCTACCAGACTGTTTTATCTGTGCAATATCCGTATGCAGCTGCTTATGAAAGAGTTGTGACCAATATTGAAAAACAAGCAGAGCGATATCAGCGCAGATTAGATATTCGTGCTTACATTCATCCTGATACACCAGAGCGAGAACGTGAACAAATTGCCTTTAAACTTAATCAAGATTTTAAAGGGTATGCTGGCATTGCGCGTGATGAGGGTATGTTATGGAGAGGGGTGGCCACGACAGCCAGACCCGAAGCAATTCGATACATCCGTGCTAATCTTCCAGCTGGACAAGTTGAAATGTTCGATGCGGTTCAAGATTATCAATCCGTGTG
This sequence comes from uncultured Gammaproteobacteria bacterium, assembly GCA_913060525.1. Lineage (GTDB taxonomy): Bacteria > Pseudomonadota > Gammaproteobacteria > Francisellales > Francisellaceae > CAJXRW01. Next base: position 45,925 of record CAJXRW010000001.1, on the reverse strand, counting down.
TCGTAAAGCGGCTCAGCAATATGCCGAAGTACAGGCATTAGAAAAAGCGTTAAGAAAACAGCATGGTTTATCTGATAAGGCACAGCTGACCGATGAACACATGACTGAAGAGTTTAAGTCACAAAGAAGTGATATGTTTAAGCTGATGGCCGAACGCCATGAGTTAGCCTATGACGTTAATAACAGTTATCCATTATTGGAACAATGGTATCGCGCTAATCCGGAGAAAATCGATGAAACATTCCCAGGTCTAAAAATGGATCGCTTTAATCGCCACGTTGCCCTGCATGAAGAACGTCTTGAAGCGCAAGACCGAGTGAAACAGTATGCTGATGGTGGTGAAAAAGATGGTGCAGCTGCCTATCAAATTATTCAGCGTTACGGTAAGCATGCTTTTTACATTAAGATGTATGAATGTGACTCGGCTAAAATTTGGCTGCAAGGTAAGCGTTATGGCTATCAGCTGCAGGCAAGCAAATTGCCAGAGGAAAAGCGTGGTGTGTTTGATGCTGCTGTAGATTATGATTTAACATCGCGTGAAGCGGCCCAAGCATGGGCGGCTATTCGTATGAAAGAAAAATCAGGTCAAAGCGTATCTGCAGAACTAAAAGACACGGCGTATAAGCACACGATGGCGCGTAATGCCGCCGCATTTAATCTGTCGCAATACTTATCTGAAGATAGATCAAACTATGTTTTTGTTAGCGATCAAGTGGAAAAATTTGATTGGCAACGTATTCATAAACAGTCGCAATCTTATGAGGTTATTGATGATTTGAAACAGTACCAGGAGAAAACCGGATTTACCAAAAATGAATGGGCCGCTAGTATTCAAGATCAATATGCTAAAGGTGCAATTTACCAAGGCGTACAACACCTAGATATTGATGGCAAATCCTTTTATATGAATGCACAAGCATATCGCCGTGAGGTATTTGAGCTAAGTTTATCTGATGATGAACGTGGCTTATATCAACGTGTTAAAGATTATCAAGCGTTAAGTCGTCAAGCTGCAGCTGAGTGGGTAAGCGTGAAGCAGAATCAGGCTGATAAGCAAAAGGCTTTTGCGTTATCAAGGCAACGTAATGTCCTTGCTGCTAGTATTTTGGCTTCAAGTGAAACATATAAGCCGTATCTTAATTTTGAGTCTATACAACACTCAAAACTAGTCAAGCATGCGGAACAATTTGAAAATGCATTGGCCAAAACACGTCAACTACAAATGCAGCAAGTGGTTAAACCTGAAGTGAACCAGGCTACGACTCAACCACAAGTTGAAGAACGCCAGATCCAGCAATGGGATCATAACAAAATCCGTGATCGATTGATCCAGCAAGCCGAACATGTCTATCCGCAGATATTTGGTGAGCCTAAAAAACAAAGCTCAAGAGAAATGCGATGGGAAAATGGCCTGGTGGTGACACTGCAGGGCGCTAAACAAGGCATGTGGTTTAGCTTCTCAGAAGAAAAAGGGGGAGATCCTATTGAAGCAATACGCCATCGTCTACCTGGCTCATCCTATGTTGAAGCACTTGAACAAGGCGCACATTTAGCCGGTTTAAGTGAAGCTGAAGCAAAAACAACTGAGAGCAAATTTGTATTTAAAACTGATCCTGAAGCAGATAACAAACGCAAAGCAAGAGCGGCCCAGGAAATCCGCAATAAGATTGAAGCGGCTCAATCTATTTGGATGGGTACAAAACCGATTGCTGATACCGTAGCTGAGCGTTATTTATGGGAGAATAGAAACATCCATACAGCTGATAACATGGAGATGCGTTACTGGCCAGTGGGTACGAAATGGGTGGATTATAACGAAGCTGGCCAGCGTATAGAACGCACCAATAAATTACCGGCAATGGTCTTGGCCATAAAAGATAAAAATCATGATATTACGGCTATTCAACGTACTTACCTGGACAGTAAGACTTATGATAAAGTCAGTTTCATGGATAACCCTAAAGTTACTAAAGGGCATTTAAAAGGCAATTTGGGTGTTATCCAGAATGGCACAAATGGCCGAGTCTATGTTGCCGAGGGTGGTGAAACAGGCGCAAGTGCTGGTTTAGCAGATCCAAAATCAACGGTCTTAACGTCATTATCTGTATCAAACTTATCAAATTCAGCTGAAGCACTGAAAGCACACCAGCCAAAAGAGCTCATCATATTAAAAGACAACGATGGTAAAAATGCTAAGTCTGAGGTGGCCTTTAATAAGGCGATCAAAGCCTTAAAGGATGCTGGTTTGCAACCCATTATTAAAACACCACAAATGTTGGCCAACAAACAAAAAACAGATTGGAATGATATCTTGCAAGTGAAAGGGGTGGATGGGCTACGAAAAGACTTGGGCGTTGCTATTCCTGAGTACGATAAGAACTGGAAACACCGTCTGGATCAAATCACCAAGATTGGCCAAATTAAGCAATTAGATCATACACCTTTGAAAAAGGTGCGTAATTACTTACGTGCAGAACGCCGCGCTTTACTTGGCTTTAAAAATACAGAGATAGGGCGCATCGATGCGGAAACCAGAAAGACATTCATGGAAAAGGGCCAGGAGTATGCCTATATCGTTATGCAAGATCCTAAAGCGAAAGCTTTTGCTAAAGATATGAAAGTCTTAGATAGGGTTGAGCTTGATTATGGCCGTTATGCTAAGCGTATGGCCGAGCAGCCAGCTGCAGAAGTTAAACCGAAATTAACTCGCCAAGAAATGGCCCAAAGAATTGAGAATAGCCAGGCATATAAAGACCTTGAAAATTACTTAGCCGAGCTTGAGAAAAAACCTAAATACACACCTGGCGCACCGAAGAAAAATAAAGGCCGGTCACGCTAACAAAAACCTTGTCTTGCTGCATTTGAGGGTGTTTTGTGGTATAATTATATCTATAAATCGCAACAGGAAAGCCAGATGTCTTTTATTGAATATTGCCAGCAACAAAACTTAACTATTCGCCATTTGAGTGAAGAAAGTATTGAAGCACTTGCGGCTAATTTTTTAGAGAATGTTACTATCACACAATCTGACATTGATGAGTTGGCCGATTTAGAAAATGATGGTTGCTCAATAGACGATGCAATTGCTGCAGATCTCCAACAAGCGAAACAAGTGGCTTAATTTTTGGCGCAAGATCCTTATCTTTATCCTGGTACTCAAACCCTTATCAATTCTCTCAATATAAAAAATACTAAACAGTTAGCTGAATTAGAAAAGAAAGTTGTAAGTAAACGTTATATACAGCCAGCACCTAAAGGTAAGTTTGATTTAGATCACCTGAAGCAGATCCACAAGCATTTATTTGGTGACATCTATCCGTGGGCTGGATCAGTTCGCAGCATTGATATATCAAAAGGTAGTACCTTATTTGCCATGCCGCACCGAATAGAGCCAGAGCTTAGCAAGCTATTTAAAAGGTTGAACCAGGAAAATTTACATGAATTGAATCGTGGTGATCTGAGTCATAAATTATCTGAATATTTTAATGAGATTAATGCGGCCCATCCATTCAGAGAGGGCAATGGGCGTGCAAACCGACTATTTATTACATCACTGGCCAAGCAGTATGGTTATAATATTCAATGGAGAAATATGAGTAAACAAGCTTATATTCAAGCGAGTATCGCCGGTACACACCATGTTAACTATAAGCCTATGGAAAGACTAATCTCTCAGAATTTAGTACCAGGAACATCAAAAATAACTGCAGACTTGGAGCAAAATCATTTTGCATCAAAAGCATATGATAAGGTATCACCACAAGCCACACACCTAGAGAAATATAAAACCAAATTCCGACATAAACGATAAATTATACTGGTGGGAAATTACGACTAAATATGGGTTAAACTAAAGATTGTGGACAAATCGGCAAAATGTTGTTCTATATTTAATCATAGTTTAAATTATGCCTGAAAAGCCAATATCTGATCAAGATCAAATTCCGAGTCATTTCCAGCTTCAAGTGAGCTGAAGTCATATAGCCCAAACATATTGATATGCTGCCATGAGATAATAGATAGTTCCTTTATATTTTTAATTAATTTATCTCTTTCTTCTTTTGATTGTGATCGCATAATTATTTTGGTCAATTCAATATAGTTCCAGGCGATAATCATGTTTTGTACTATGAGCTTACACATGGCTGATATTTCTTGGTCTTCTCGATGTACTTGAGTAATTTCTTGGTTATTTGCAAATGAAACAACCCCTGAGAAACGGTTAGCTAGCTCGCCCTTGTTGAGTTGCTTTTCTATATCTTGGCGCAAGGTAACGTTATCAATATATTCAAGAATAAAAATAGACTTAATTATCTTTCCAAATTCTTTTATAGCTTGCTGCAAAGCGTGTTGCTTAGTATAAGTTGATAAACGCTTCAAAATTGTAGAAGCTTTGAAGTTCTTTGTTTTGATGCTAGCTAATAGTCTTAATATCAATTCCCAATGCTTTTTTATAGAGCTTAGATTGATTGGGTGTGTTGGTATGATTCGAAAATTGGTATTTTCCAGAAGACTTTCAGGATAATCAAAATAAGATAATACCTGCTCTTGTATATTAGCTATCCGTGGTGCAAATGTAATACCCAGTAGGTGGCTTAAAGCAAACACCATTTCACTGTAACCATGGGTATCGGTTGAATGTATGTCAACCTTGATACTATTGCTGTGCATGAGACCATCTATAACATAAGCCGCGTCTCTTTCAGCACTACTAAAGACATTGGAATAAAAAAAGAAGCCTCGTTCATCAACAAACATATAGACGTTTGAACCTTTGCCTTGACCAAAATATTTATATGAATAATTAGCATTTAATGATTCAGCAGTAACAATGCGTTTTTTCGCATCGCTTGATGAGTGAAGTAAATTTTTCTCTTTCTTAAATAGATTGGTTACCTCTAGTTTTTGCATGAAATCTAATATCATTTCATTAATTTCATATAGATTATCCAAGGTGAAGTACCAAGTAATGGCATGGGCTAATTTATCATAATTAATCCCTATGGATGTATTGGATAATTGGTAGGCTCCCATATTGCTTGCTAATGCAAATAAACCTGCATAGAAAATCTCCCTCGAGGGTTTTATCAGATTATTTCTAACTTTATAGTGACGAAAAGAGGATGAGATATTAGTGTAGAGATCCATACGTCTAATAATATTAAGAATTGGAATATTCTCATGCTCGCTAAATAGCTTAGCTAAACCTTGATAATCTGGCTTTTCAATTGGCGGGGTATTAATAATGAATTTTCCTTTACCATTGGTAAATCGAACATAATTATTTTCTCGTTTGAGAATATTTTCATTCACTCTAAGGTAAGTAGGATCAAGTTGTTGCTTTAATTTGGTTAGTAATGCCTCTATATCCGCAAATTTCTCTAATCCTAACCGTTGCAGGATATGATCACGATGCAAATGCCAATTTTCCTCATCTAACATATAACTTTCGATAGGTAAATATTTGTAGGAATGAATTAAGCTTATTGATCCTGATCTAATCCCCTCATAAATATGGGTAAATAAAATACTTTTATAAAGCTGTATTTCAAATTTACCATTATTGAATACTGCCTCATACTCCTCTTTACTCAGATGATCAGTTGGCGCATTTTTTGTAACTTTACTTTGTGTTTGGTAATAAACAATGGCTTTTTCTAATACAGGATCATTTGAGGTAAAGCTTAAGTGTTTGACAATATCAGCTACTCGCTGATGTAATTTGCTTGCATTTGCAAGCATTATATTAAAGCGTTTGGCTTGTTTAATTGCATCTGATAATTCTTCTTGAAGTTGTTCAACTGCTTGATCTGATTCTGTTTCTTGTTTTGTTTGGGTCTCAGGAATAATAAATTTTAGGATATCAATTTTCTTATCATTTTCGATAGATGGCTCATGGATGACCTGGCGTGCATTCTTAATGGTTTCCGCTTTAGATTGATAACCATTTATAACTGATTCGCCTAAACTATCTTTTTCATCCGCATCTTGTAGTTTTGTTTGGTCAACTTCCTTTTCAATCTGTTTAATATACTGACCAACACATTTCTGATGTATATCCAGCAGCGTATCTTCATAGTGACGGTGCTGGAAAATAATGAATGATAACAAATACAAGCGCTGTCTGTTCTCATTCATGATTTCTTGTATTTGTGTTCTGGTTTGCGCCTTTTTAACCCAACCAGCATAAAAGTTAATGGCTTCTGTTGAAATGCCCAATTGATCAATAACATCTTTGAGTTCTTGGTAAAGTCGTTTAAGAATCAAAAAATACTGAATTGATACTTTGATATTCACAGGCTGAACCGATTGATTAATTGTTTTGAGTTTTGTTAGTAAAGAATGTTCAAATGGTTTACCTTCATCTAACAAGTCATCAAATGCTTGGCATTGTTGTCCTGATAATAAACTTTCCAGCTTATCTAATAATGACTTTTCAAAGTCCCTGAAATGATCCGTTAATACTTTACAAAAATAATCATAACTGGGTATTGATATTCTTTTTTCTCGTAATAAATCAATAATCGAGAACATAATTTGTTTTGGATGCTGTTGCTTTTCCACCATCTCAACCACATTCTCTTCAATTAAGTCCTCATAATGTAAATAAGGTTCATGCCCTAAACAATCTAATACCTTCTTGGTATGTTCAGTACGCGTCCTGTCTTTATAATTCAATTTCATTGATTTTGGACTAACATTTACATTGAGTAATTGGCTAACATAATAAATATCAGCCGACTTAAAATATTCAGCTCTAAAGAACTTGTTTGTGGTCTTGTAATACCCCAGTTGCAATAAAAAACCTACTTTATTTTCATCAGATCGTTTTAGACCTTTTAGCAGATTATTAATCTGAAGATCGAGAACAAAGACTTTCATACGTTCATCTTTGGAGAAGCGTGGTGGTTGTTTAAATTTCTCGATTTCGTGGTAATGTAAAATATGAAATTGGCTCATTTACTCTTGCTCTCCAATTCGCTCAACTGATTCGGTTAGATCATTAAATGAAGGTTGACAATAAACTTTAGTAGTATCAAGACTTTCATGACCTGCTAATAAAGCGACTTTCTCTAAACTTACACCTGCATTCATTAAGTTTTTACAAAATGTATGGCGTAATATATGGGGTGAAATAAAGTCTAAGTCAGTATGCTTGAATCGACGCTTTAATAACAATTGAACACCTCGTACATCAAGCCTGGCTTTTTGACCTTCAAAAATTGGTTCAGATGATTTAGATTTAGAGCTATACCCTAATGCAGTTAAAGCAAATCGAGCATCCTTATTTAGCGGTATATCTCGATAGCGGGCTGCTTTACTGTAACGGATGTGAATCATTCCTTTTTTTGTTGATAGTGATACATCGCTCCATTGCAAAGAAATTAGCTCATTAACACGCAAGCCAGTATTTAATAGAAGTCTAACGATAGCTAGGTCTCGCTCATTACCATGTTTTTCTAAATGACGTAGCATAAAGTGTTGTTGATTTTTATCCAGCCACTTAGGAGCAGTTTGGGTTAGCTTAACTAACTTAGGTAGTGGAATACGTGATTTGATTCGATCTGTATCTAATAACCAAATGACAAATAAATTAATGACTGATATTTTGCGATTAATGGTCATGGGCTTAAATGGGTAATCAATTAAATACTGTTTATAGGCTCTTAAGTCTGTTGGTGTAATGGTATGTGCTTTCAATTCCTCATGGTTGACTTGTTCAAACCACTTTGCAAATAAATACAAATCTGAACGATAGCTTATAATCGTGGACTGTGATTTATCCTGAGAAGTCAGGTGCTCAACGTAACGCTCAATTAAGTAGTTTTTAGCCATAAATTATTATACGATCACATTTATATTAGATAATGTAGCTCTTTTAATATAATAAGTATAGAAAATACAATTTTCTAATCGCATAATATTGATTATGGACGCATCCTATTTCATAGATTTTGCTATTAAATTTAAGGAGTTCAGTCAGTTATGGTTATATTTTGATAACCATTCTGTCTATTTGCCAACAACCCTTAGTTCTAGACCATGATTTACCCATCTAACTTAGAAACAAAAGGTCAATAACTGATTAACCTTTTAAAATCTAGTATGATTTTATGCCAACATACAGTTAACTTGCCATAAATATTAAGATATAAGACCAGCCTTAATATTTTTTATATATCATGGTCATCACCAAACTGTTTTGGTATATCGGAATTATTAATATTATAACCACCACCAAAGACTAGATATAAATTAACAATACTGTCCATTTGATTCATTTTCGATTTGTTCAAATTAACCGTCATGTAATCCGCATTTAATTTGAAAGCTAATGCGTCATTATAGCTTATTGCACCATATTCATATTGCATCTCAGCGAGTTGAAGCTGCTGATTTGCTTTTAATAATGCCTGTTTTTGCTGAAGATAACTCATATTAATATTTTTATTTTGAGATAAGGCATTATCTGTTTCCATAAAAGCATTTCGGACTGTTTCAATGTAGCGGTAATAATTAGAGTAATATTCGGCTTTGGCTTCATCCCTTTCTGCTGAAATGGTCATATCAAATACTGGCATGCCTGCTTGTAAACCTGCCATCCATACACCCATACCCATAGAGAATAAATTGGTTAATTGAGTTGATGCACCACCTAATAAACCTGTTAAAGAAATAGAAGGAAAATATGAGGAGGTTGCCAAACCTATTTTGGTATTACTAATTTGTAATTGATGTTCTGAAACCGCGATATCAGGGCGAGCCTTTAAAATTTCTGAGGGTAGGTTTATTGGAATGATTTGGTCAGTTTCAATCTGATCAAAATGATTGTGCGTAATTATTTTCCCTGGATTATGATTGGTTAATAAACGTAATGTATTTTGATATTGCGTAATATTCTGCTTAAGATTAGGTATTTGTTCTTTTAATGTGGCAATAAATTGTTCTAGTCCAATGATATTCAGTTCAGATACTTTTCCTGCTTCATATTGGACTAGGGCATATTTTTTTAATGTTTCAGCATCTTTAATAGTTTGCTCTTGTAACTTAAGTTGTTTTTGTGTACCCAAAAGTTCAAAATAACTACCAGCAACCTGACCAATAATGGTTAGCCGAACAGCATTTTTTGCTTGCTCTTGTAATGAAACATTAAGCTTCGCAATATCACCAGATTTTAATTGTTTCATAATGTTGACAGAATAGCTTGGCATAAAGCCACCACCGTAACTATAGAAACCTTGCGAGCTATTTTGACCTAAACTATTTAATTGAGGGTTACCACTTTTGTTGGTGAAATTAGTGCCAAAAACCTGTCCAACGCTAACTAAACCATTTACATTGGCAGTAGGTAGCCAAGAATAATTTACTTTACGTAAAGATGCCTTAGCCTGAAGAATATTACCTATAGCGATTTGAATATTATTATTATTCTCCAAGGCGTCTGTAATTAGCTTATTTAACTGAGGATCATTAAATTGTTCCCACCAAGCAAAGTCTGGCATATAGGTTTGAGTCGTTTCTGTTTGCCTGCTGTGACTATTCCAGGCAGTTGGCGAGTCAATTCCTGGTTTTTTGTACTCTGGACCAAAGAGGCCGCAACCAGTGATAAACGGAATGAAGCTAATGGATAGGTATAATATTTTTTTATTGATAATTTGTAATAGGTGAATTTTACCCATGATCTATCCCTATTAACTGTCTAATGTATTGATGGAAACAACAGCACTGGCACCGATTCGGAGTGGGTATTTAGGATCATCTTCCACCTTTACTCTTACGGTGAATCGTTGTGTAACCTTGACCCAGTTCCCTGAAGCATTTTGAGCGGGTAATAGAGAAAAGCTTGTACCGCTTGCAGGGCTGATACTTTCTACTGTGCCGTGGAAGGTATGAGAATACATATCCAATTCAATTTTAGCGGGCTGACCTGGTTTAATACGACTAAGTTGTGTCTCTTTCAAATTGACATCCACCCACCACTTATGGTCATCAACTAAGACAAAAAGTTTCTGTCCAGCTGATACAAGTTGTCCACGTTGTAAATTTAGGTTACCAATAAAGCCATCAACTGCAGCATAAATTTTAGTATAAGATAAATTCAGTTTAGAATTATCTATTTTAGTTTTGGCTATTTCAATTTCAGATTGAGCAATTTGATATTGGGTATTGCTATTCTCAAGTGAAATCTTCGCTTGCTCTAACGCTTCAAATGCTGTGTCTTTTTGATTGTCATATTTCTGCATGTCTTGCATAGATCCTGCTTTGTTTTCAAATAAGTGTTGATACCGTTCAGCCATTTGCTGCGCAAATTCGTAATCAGAGGTAGTCTTTCGAACATTTGTTTCTGCGGTTGTAATTTGTTGTGCGGCATTATTCAACTTTTGTTTAGCAATCAAGTAATTTTGTTTTGCTTCGGCCAGTTGTAACTGATAGTCGGCTGGATCAATTTCTAATAATAAATCACCTTCATGGACATACTGGTTATTTTCAACATTAATGCTTTTGATAAAACCTTCTATTCTTGGGGCAATATCAATAGTGTGAGCGTTTATATAGGCATCATCCGTTTCAGGAAAAAGCGAAGTGTAAATGTAGTACCCAAAGATACTGCTAGCCACCACTATTACGATGGTAAACCCAATGATAAATTTTTTATTTATTTTCATTTCTTGTCCTTGTCTCAATCATTAATGATGTTTAGGGGTGGTGGTTGCTTTTTTCTTTGATCTTTTCATTAATAAGGGAACCCACAGTATACAGAGCATGCCAATGGCAAAAAGATGGTATGAATCAAGGTAGCTAATAAATGATGATTGTTTGATGAGTTCTTGATTAGCTATGGCGATTATATGTTGATCTGAAAAGCCAGATAGATCCTGCGACCACCATTCAAACCCTCTAGCATACGGAGAGATGTGACCACCTAGACCATGATAATTAACTTGTGATTGATGTGAGATGATGGTGGCTGCTAATGAAGTTCCTACCGAGCTTCCAAAATTTCTAAAAAAATTGAAGATGCCAGAAGCATCGCTGCTATCTTCATCTGCAATACCTACATAAGCAATACTCATAATGGGTGCAAAAAATGACATCATACCAATACCTTGTAAAATCATGGAAAATATGACCAACCCTTTACTAACAGCAGGTCCATAACTTGATAGTAAAAAACATCCAGCCGAAAAAAGAATCATGCCAAAAAAAATGACCATTCTTGCCCCAATAAGTGGGATAATTCTTGGCATAATCAATGCTGTACAGATAGCAGTTATTCCTCTAGGTGCTGTAATATAACCAGCTAAATCTACAGGATAATTATAGCTTTGTTGTAACATTGTTGGAAAGTAAGCCAAAGAGCCTGTTGCGAATGTGATAAAAACAAACATGGTAAAACAGGATAAGACAAAATTATAATTCTTAAACAATGAAAGTTTAACAATAGATTGCCCCAATATTCCTCGCCAAATAAAAAAGCCTAATAAGATTAGTGAGCTGAAGAAGGTAATAATAATAGAAAAAGATTCGAACCAATTGTCACTGTTTCCTTCATCGATAACATATTCTAAAAGACCGATACCAAACGCCATCAATAAGAAACTTATATAATCAATCTTAGTGTCTTTTACATGATCTTTTTCCATCCAAACCCAGATGATTAATAACGCAATAATACAAATTGGAACATTTACATAAAAGATCCAGCGCCACGTCATGTTTTCACATAGTGCGCCGCCGAGTATGGGTCCAATTATTGGACCCATGACCACGATCAAGCTAAAAATAGTCATCATGATTTGTTGTTCTTTATTTTTAAATTTTTGTGCAATATAGGCTTGAGCAATTGCGGGGAGAAATGCCCCACCAATGCCTTGAATGATCCTAAATAATACCATCTCAAATAGCGAAGTAGATGTCCCGCAGAGGATGGATGAAACACAAAATACAATAGCAGAAATAATGGTAACTTTTCGCATACCAAATTTCCGAATCACTAGACCTGACAATAAAATACAGACGGCAGCAGCAACTATATAGCTTGTTGTAACCAAGGCGATACTGTCAATATCAGCGCCAATTGACCCCATAATCTGAGGAACAGCAACTGCTACAATCGTTAAATCTACAATTTCAGCTAATGCTAATAAGCTTAACGCATAGGCAACAAGAGTTCGTGGTTGTGACCAAAATGATTTTTCGGATATGCTAGTCATTATTGCCTTTGCTTATATTAAGCCATGCTTATAATATATTTAAGTCAATTTAGTAACATTTGATATGAACTGTCAAGGCTACCAGTTTGTTTTTAATATTAATATCTGGAGATAAGATGATTAAAGGTGAAATTCCAGTAACTATCGTTATTCAGTATATGATTCAGTATACTTAAATTTAATAAGCGTAACCAAAAACACAATAAATAGAGAAAGTATGTCTGAAGACAATGAAGAAAGCTTAGGATTCATTATACAGGATATTACACGCTTGTTGCGTAAAAAATTTGACAGCAAAGCCAGTGAATTAGGTTTAACGAGAGCGCAATGGCTTGTCTTGCTTCATTTAAAACACCATAATGGTATTCGTCAAACTGATTTAACTAATCTCCTAGATGTTCAACCTATTTCTATGACAAGAATGATTGATCGATTAGTAAAGAACAATTGGGTTGAACGACGTAATGATCCAGCTGATAGACGTGTAAAGCTCATTTATTTAACAAATAGAGTTAAACCATTATTAGGTGTCTTGCGTAGCTTGGGAAACGAAGTTTTAGAAGAAGCCATTGATGGTATTAATCGAAAGGATTATGAAATATTGGTAGATAGTTTGTTAAAAATTCGTAGTAATATTTTATCGATTATTTAAAGTAACTAGTCGGAAAGAAATGCAACAACTTTAACGAATTGATGTCAATATGTTAGGAGTTCGCTGATTTATCCTCAGTGCTTGCTGCAAGCCAGTATTCAGGAAAATATTTTTTAGTCACTGGCGAGCTTTCAGCCCATGCATGACAAGAGTTGATTAATCCTTTACCAAATTTACTTTTTTTGCTGACATGATTTTGTTTATCTCCATAAATTGTTTGTATTGCTACTGTTCCTATATAGAGTAATAACTCTGTTATATGAGTACATCCTTTTGTCTTGCCAACAATATTTCTTACACTTCTTGGCCATCCAAAATCAATTTTTATACCTTTTAATTTTTTATAATTTGAAGTAATTTTTGGACACATTTCGAAAGGCGAAGCCAATGTTTCTGCTTTTATATCAATAATGGTTAGTGACGCATCTAATACCATTTGAATTTTCATATTATGGAAAAATTGCCCAGGTTTAACTTTACCAATATAGTCATTATGAAATTCGTAATGCTTACAGTCCGATATACTGGCTTCTAACTCATATAGGCCATCATTTCGACGAAACCCATCTGCAATTATATTTCTAGTATGTATTTTTTCTTTTTGAATGTCCAAATTAAAACCTTTGTTCTAGGAAAAATGATTCATGTTTATGAGTAGTTTGGCGGATTAAACTAGCAAACGTAATTTTATCTTGACATGGAATTTCTGCGGCGTCAAAAAATTTAGAATTTTTCTTGGCCTAGAGTTCAATTTCCTTAATTGCACGACTGATCATCTAGCATTAATTTTTTTATGAGTTGAATCTTGTGTATCAATTTGAATACTTTTATATGTACCATCTTCATATTGATTGCTATTAAACCTGCTCATATTAACCCTATTTATAATTTGTTTGAATCACGTTTCAAGTATCTCAAATTTGGCCTAGAACTAAGAATCGTGGACAAATAGTCAGAATGTGTTTCAAAATATAACTAAAGAAGTGGTATCTTTAATATTTGACTTCCTGATGGCTCAAATATCCATAATTAGTTATGCGGTCACTAATCCTAATATTTCCAGTACTTACGTTGTTTAATTGAGATTAATTAGGATGAGTTTACTTTTATTTCCTGCTGACAATCGAGTATTGATCGATATATTGCCGATTTGTCCACAATCTTTACTGTGAGCCAAATATGCATTTTATCGTAAATATTCAGGTTAAATTTTTTCAACATATTTTACTTTATTTAATAATAAGTAGTTTACAATATAGCAATATTTGGCTACATTTATCGGTGATACGCCCCCTGTCTATCTTTGATAGAGTAGGGGCCTTTATTCTAAATGTATTCCTGCCAATTATCAGGCACACCCATTTCAATTAAGTTAACCCTACCATTATCATGGCTTGGAAAATCATTAATTAAACTATTTATCCTGGCTACCCATTTTGATGTAGGATTAATTGCTTTGATAAATTCATTTATAATGATGATCACTGTAAATACTCTTGATAAATAAAAATTAAATTCATCATGATTATCTTTAAATTGATGTAAATGCGATAATAGTGGATGATATTTAGGCCGAATTTTCATTTTGTTATTCCATAGCCTGTCATGGTGAGAACAAATATTACGAATATCATTAATTGTATGTATCCAACTTTCAAGAACCACACCACTTGCAATATTATAACTTAAGGAAATCTTGGTTTTATCTTCTGGTTTTAACATCTTAAACATATGCGATAACAAACCAAAATCCCAAGCTTCACAGGCTACCCATACTGAAAGTTCATCACCATATTTTTTAATATTATGCTGGATAAATGTAGATCGTGTTTTTCTTCTATTAATTTGTTTCGTATGGTTCTGTTGCCATTCTTGGTATCTTGTCTTACCCGATTTAAGTATTTGGTTAGCATACACACTGTTTAAATATTTGGTATCTAAATGAGCAATGGGATCATACTCACCAAGCAAGTGACAAAGGTTAGTGCGGATAGCAATTTCAATTCTTTCAATAGCATCCAGTAATGTTAGGCGTAATCTTTTATCAAAATAATATAAATCAACAATATTTGAAAAACATGTACCATCTACAAATTGCTCACTGAATACGCGATTTTCTGATTTTCTAAAGGCATGCCAGTAACCACTTAGACGATAGTAGTTAATATTTCTAAGATATCGCTCCGCTTTATCTGGATCAGTGATGCTCATCCCTCTATTTTGCAATATTTTTATTTGATCCTTTATGCATATCCAGGGTTTGCGTTGTGCTACCATTATTTACTTAGTTAATTTTTAAACAAGCCAAGTTTATCAAGGTATTAATAGCTAGTGCAAATATTTCATCAATATTGGTCAGTGATCTGGAACTCACACCACAATGCAATCTGAATATATATCGCACAATATTTTGCTGATTTGTCCAAAATATTTAGTTTAACCGAAAATTATAGTGTTTTTGAAAGCTAGCTCTACTCAAGTACAAGTTTAATAACCAGCATTTTTAATGATATGGGATATGATTAATAGGTGTTTATTGATAGGAGCTAGCTGAAATTATATATTTTTTGTATTGTTATATAATAATTATCATATTCAACTACTAACCATTATGGAGGTCCAACCAATATCCTGGTTATTTGGTGCGGTTTCTTCAAAATTAATGTCTAAATGGAATTATATTGTCTGATACCCTTTTTTTTCTGCCAAAGATGACTTGTGTAGTCTTTAGGGGTCTCTGGTAGTTTTATTGGCCATTCTAGGTCATGTGTTCCGGAACTCTCGCCACGATGCAATCTGACTGCATATCACGGGGTAGCGACCCCATTCGTGGTAAAATTTACGGTTTAGATCTGGCAGCAACTAGCTTGCCTAGCTTCCGCTCTAGGTGTCTAGTAGGAATACGTTAGTAAATAGACAGCAAGCGACTTTTTGTTGCCTTCTGAACCATATAATAAAAGGGCTTTAGAGCTTTCACATTAAAATTACTGTTTCACAAACATTGGATGAATGTGATTAATTATGGTTAGTGCAGACTAGGTTTCTAGCTAAGAAAATATAGTATAAAATAACAACAATACCAAAATATTATAAATTAAGGGTTTTTATGCCAATTTACATGAAAATAAAATCTAAGCACCAAGGCGTTATCACTCAAAATGCTGGATCAGAACAAGTTGCTGGTCGGAATAGTTTTACATCTTCTCCAGCAAGTGAAGATCATTCCCTAGTGTATGACTGGGGCATCGATTTTATACAACCTCATAATAGTAATTTTGGTGGTGCGGATCATTCACACGCAGCATTAGATACATCAGTTTGGTTTGATTTGCCAATGTACCATAGTGTAAAAGCGTTAGCTTTTAATGTTATGAATAATAAAGATACCATCGAAGAATTAGAGTTAATCCAAATTGATCGAGTTGGCTCTACAGGTAAAGGCAGAGTAACTTCTAAAAGCCTTTTTACGAATGGAATCATTGTAAGAATGAGCACTAATCAAGGCGATCAAAGAGAAAACGCTACAAAAGGAATGGGGACAATTCATTTGTCTTTAAAATTTCAACAATACCAACATGAGTGTAACTTATCGAATGTAACAGGTAATGTTAATACAACAAATGCTGGCTAACGATTGTAAAGGTTAATAGGCAATAATGAATAAATTATTTTTCGTCATTATTATTGTAGTTGCAGTTATTTTAACTGGTGTATTTTACAAATACGGTCGTGGCATTTGGTTTCCTTATTACCTTAAAATTGTCGGTACGCGCACAACAGAACAAGCAGTAAAGCAGTATCAAAAAGAAGCACTAAAACGACTGATTCCAGCGTTTAATAAAGCAAGAGTGCATTACCCACCAGAAAAGATTATATTGTTGGCCACTAAACAAGAAAAAACCCTTGAATTATGGGCAGAAGAAAATAACCAGGTCACCTATATTAAAACCTATGATGTTTTAGCTGCTAGTGGTGAGTCAGGGCCAAAATTGCGAGAGGGCGATAATCAAGTGCCAGAAGGGATCTATAAAATAGAATGGCTTAATCCAAATAGCGCATTCCATTTATCTATGAAGCTTAACTACCCAAATAAATTTGATATGCAACATGCTAAAGAAGATGGCAGAGATGGTGCACCAGGTTCTAATATTATGATTCATGGTAAAGATATGTCGGTTGGCTGTCTGGCGATGGGTGATGAAGCGATAGAAGAACTATTTGTACTAACAAATAAGATTGGTGTTAAAAATATTAAAGTCATTATTGCGCCTGATGATCCAAGAGTGAAGCGATTAAAAGTCAATTCATCACAACCAATATGGGTGAATCAGCTATATAAGGATATTCAAAATGAATTTATTTCCTATAAGAAATAAAATAATGGGTACAGTATGAAGATTGTTTTTAATATTAAAACAGGCCGATTAATTGCATCTGATGGTGGACTTGATTTATTACTATTTGCCACATCAGGAAGAGGCTCATGTAAAAATAACCCCTCTTTAGCTTGCCAAAAAAAGTCATTTGAAGGGCCTTTACCAGTTGGTGAATATTATATTTATCCACATGAGCTGAGTGATCCAAATCCGTTGTATGATATTGCAAGAACAGTATTCCATCTAGCAGATTGGGGTGACTTTAGGATTCGGCTACACCCAAGAATACAAACCAAAACATTTGGCCGTAATAATTTTTTCCTACATGGGGGCGGTATTCCAGGATCTGCAGGCTGTATCGATGTTGGAGGCGGATTATGGGGGGATGGACTTACAAACAGCTTAGTTGACATGATTGCCAAACAGAAGTCTCCAATATTGGTGGTGGTAAAACCATGATATTTTCATTTATATATGCACTATTTTATACTTTGATATTTCTTATCCCTTCATATTTAGTGAAAACTTTGGAAGGTGCAGAATACATATATTTTTGGGCCTATATTGTTTTGTTAATATTCTCATTTACATTCAAACCTAACATAATGAAAATGTTTTTCTCTTGGTTATTGATCGAGATTATTTTTAATATTGATATGTATTATCATCTGTATTACGTTACTTACCCTCAGTCTATAAGCATTATTTTTGATTTCAGTATTTATGTGATGGTAATATCATTATTTCCAATTTCCCCTTTAATACTTGCCTATTTCTTTTATAGAAAGAAAGCCAGAAAGAATGAAAATAATGTGAGCCTAGATCAAGATCATGCCTAGTTTTGAGCCAATACGTGAAAAATAGAACCATCATTTTTTTTGCTGCATTAATTATTGTATCTACGACTTTTTTTATGTTTTATACCTGGCATGAAACCATGCTTAGATCATTTGGATCAGAATCTTTTAGTGTTGAAAGGTGGGCTGCAGCTGATAACCAAGAACGTGCGGAAATGGTATATTCTTTTGTTACCTCAAATGATATTTATTCAATGACTAGCAGCGAGATAAAGGGATACTTAGGCCCTCCTAATGCTTATTATAATTATGATTCTTTCCCTACTTACACCTTGGTAAATAATGATAAAAGGTATTTAATTGCGTTTATAATAGGTCAGGGTACGAGGAAAGTTGAAAGATATGTTGTTAGATCATACCCGTTCTCAAAAAACCATCATGCTCAGGCCGTAAATAACACAGGAGTGGTAATAAAATTAATCATTGATAATCCTCAATTACAATATTACCTACATCCTGAGACACCAGGTCGCAAACCACTTAAAATTAAAAGTAATGCAAATCTTGGTACCAATATAACAGTTAATAAATACAATCAACCAGTAGAATTTTTAGATCCCAATGCACATATTAACGGTTTACCTGTTCTTGATATCGAAACATGGGATGCCACTAATGATAACATCAACTTTAAAATCCATTACGAAATTGAAGGTGTAACAGTTCAAGGACAGATTCATAAAATTGGAAACTATTGGAATGTAGAAAATTATAGTATTTTTGAAAATTAACGTTACTTAAACCAGGGCCGGGATTCTGGTAAAAAAGGGTCATGGCATTATTTTGAACAGGATAGTAATGGATATAAAGTTGGGCCAAACTAAAGATTTTGGACAAATCAGCAATATGATGAGTATAAAATAGTCAGATTGCATCGTGGTGGGAGTTCAGGAGCATCGCCCCAAATAAAGACATTGATACTGCAGATAAAAGACCAGTCATAATTAGTTTGTTTTTAATTTTCATTATGGTTACCCCTTGGTTATATTTTAATCTATGTCTTTACGATACAGCAGCAAAGCATAAAATCTAGTTATAAATTTGAATTGTATAATTCATTTTTTTGAAATTTAGGCGCAAGGCCCTCTGGTAAAACTGTAATTAATTATGTCCGCAGCAAAGATAAAATCAGTTGCGCCGAAAATACCTTTTCGTTCTGGCTCATTAACCTGAATATCTTTTACAATGTACTCAACGCATATAGTTCTATTGGGGTATTTATCAATATACTTTAATGCTTCTGATTTAGGCATGCGTAAATTTTTCTTGAGGTATTTGTTATCATCATCCTCTTGGCCGTCTAATTTTAAAGTAATTTTATTTTGATACTTTATATCAAGAGTATGCACTAAACTGGTAAGTGCATAATTGGTTGGAAGATAAATAACTAATGGAACAGTTGCGCTAAACGTACCAGTGTTAAGATTGTATTCACCGACTGAAATTTCTTTTTCGATAATAAAAATTTGGTTACTATCTTGTACCGCATTAACTTGATCAGCTATTACGTTAATAATATCTCCTGTGTACTGTGAAAGCCTAACTTCGTTCTGATTGCTCTTACTATAAATTTCAGGGATATATGCAGCAGCATAAGCCTTGATATTATCATTCATCGATTTTCTCAAAGAATCATTATTGTGATGCAATCCTCTCCATAAAGCTGTAGAAGCTAAATCATCACCTGTCAGGATCTTTGGGTCAGGTGCTACGATATCAGCAGCAAATATATTGCTAACTAATAAAAAAAGAACACTGGATAATAATTTATTTCTCATCTGTATTCCTTATCAATTTTGACACTTAATAGCGTAACCGGTTTCATTTGAGCTAAAACCGCCACCACCTGGTGTAATATTGATAACCGCATCCGCACCATATTTTGCTGCAGCTTGCTGGAAGTACATGGCCATTTGTGCAGCTGATATTTGATGGCCAAGCTTGTCTGCAGACAAGACTTTGATTTGCCCGATCATATTATATTTTTTACATGGTGCATCAGGGTTCGGTTGTGATGCGTAGACTAATTTTACTGTACCTGGTTCAATAGAATTATAAGTTTGGCCAGTAACGTTTACACTGTAAGGCTCTACATCTGGTGTGATTAAATCATAGTAAGTAGCACACCCACCTAATATCGCTACGGATAGCGTTATTGCTGATAGCTTGGCTATAGTTATTTTCTTCATTTATTGTCTCCTTGTTGATTAATTGAAATGACATATCTTTTTTTCCAGCATTTCCCACCGATAACAAAAACATTCTTATCTTTGACATAAGTAATGCCATTCATGGTGCAATTTGGTGGCAAATTTCCTTGTTGCTTGCTCAACGTTTCTAAATTGAGCAGTCCTTTAATCTCTCCATCTTGTGCATCAATAACTAGAATCAAGCTTGTGCCAAAAATGTTAATGTACAACTGGCCATTAACATAAGTCAGGTCATTTAAATGTGAAATTTGACGCTGTGTACCAGGAAAAAACAACTTAATAGACTTGGTTATCTTGTGCGTTTCAGGGGAAATAAAATAAACCTGGTTAGATCCATCCGTGGATATAAAGCTATGGCTATTGTGGGTTAACCCCCATCCCTCTATTGGAAAGGTAATGGTTTGCTTTTTCTGCAAGGCATAATCATATACATCTACTGCTTGGCTATGATAATTCATCTGATAAAGATGGTTATGGTAAAATGTAATCCCTTCACCGAATGCATTAGAGCCTAAAAAATAGGTATATAAACTTTTACTTTGGTCTAAGGCGTAAGCTGTTATATATGAATAACCGAAGCCACCAGAACTGACGTAAACCACCCCATCACGACTGGCCATCCCCTCAACAAATGAACGGCTCAACATGTCAACTTCATCGGTCACTTGGTAGCTTATTTCAGATATCTGATAGTCAGTGAAGTCTTTAACTGAAAGCTGGCTTAATGTGTCAAGCTGGTGTGCTGATAACGAAAAAGAAAAACCTAATCCAGCTGCACATAAAAGCTGCTTTAACTTTTTCATTCAGTGTCTTCCTCTTGTTCCTGGTTTACACACTTTTCAAAGCATTCATTAATAAACACAGATGGATCATTCCCTTGAACTAAATGTAAAGTTTTACGCGCCCTGGTTATCGCCACATAAAATAGCCTACGCTCCCCTTCTATATCATCAACACCCTTTTCATTTTGTGCTGGCATCGTTTCTGCATGGAGTTCAGGAATAATAATATGATCATACTGCAGACCTTTTGACTGATGCATTGTGATAATAGTTAGGCAAGTCTGACGATCTTCTATGGTGCGATTTTGATAATTCTCATGTAGTTGATCCAGATAACCAAGAAAGCCGTTAATCGTTGGGTACTGATCTTGCACATGTTCAGCTAACTCAATTAAGCCGTTGATCATCAAGGTACGATAATCTGCATCTTTAACTCTAACTGCAGTAGACTCAAAATAACGAACATAGTTTAATCTTTTCGGACTACTAATTGCTTTTAAAGCTCTAACGGCATTACCTTTATCACCATTTAGCCCAAGACTCATATCAAATACAGTCTCACGTCTTTCTAGGGCATAAAGTTGTTTCTTTACTTGCTCATTGTCCAGCTGGCTGTTCATTAACATTTCAGCTGTATCAGGAAAGATATTATAACTGTCTGGATTATCCTTAAGTCTATCTATGATTTGTTTTTTACAGGCCAACAAAATGGATAAAGATGGAATACCTATCATACTGGCCATAACACTAAAACGCTCACTATCAGGCAATTTTTTAAACAATTCAGCTTCATCAGCTAATCGTAAATACCCTAATAATGATTTCACCGCCGGTTGTGCTAGAAATGATGGTGATTCTTTGGATGGCAAATAATATGGAATGCCATGTTTTAAACATTCAATTTCTGTCTGCAGCCAATGCCATTTTTCACGACATAACACTGCAATAGATTGATAATCATCGTCTGGACAATAGTGTTTAATTAACTCAGCTGGCCGATATTCATCTTGATCGAGTGTGAATATTTTTGTGTCTGGTGTACCAGCTGCAGAGTGACAATCTAAATCAAAACGCAATTGATTATACGAAATGAGATTATTGGCCGCTTTTGATGAACGCGGCCCAAACCTGAATGTTTTTGATAGATTATAACTGGTTGGCTTATACTTATCAGGGAAGTATTCAAGCATAATTCTAGGATCACTCCCCCTAAAACCATAGATAGATTGCTGTGGATCTCCGACCACCATTAATGATGTTTTAGGGTTGATATACACATCAATGATCTGCATTTGAGCATTATTCACGTCCTGGAACTCATCAATGATAATGTGCTGATATCTTGAAGATAAAACATCGTAAATAATTTCTGGATCTTCTTTAATTAAGTTAACGGTGTCATAGGCCCAATCATCAAAGAAACGTAATTTTTGTTCATGTCTGATTTTTTCAAAATTCAGAAACATGACCACTTCTTCACAATTGGTTTCACCGTGGTAATTAATTTCATCATCGCAACGCGATTTGATCCAACTGATAATCGCTTTCAAGTAATCAACATTTGCCGCTGAAGGTTCAACTTGTGATTTCCTTAAGGCATCGCGCACCAGGCGATTTTGAATTTTAGCATCATCAAACATGATGTCATAAACTGGTAGAACTTCACTGTCTTGAAGTAGCTCGATCGTTCTGAGCGCTAAACTTGAGATCGTTCTAACTTCAGGGATGCGATCAGAAACATGATCAACTTTCTGTAAGACCATCTCTTTTTTTAAGCGGCGATAAAAATCATTTCTGGCTGTGTTATTAAACATTAATACTAATATTTTCTTAGGATCAACGCCCAGTTTAAGCAAATGAATAATGCGCCCCACCATCACGGCAGTTTTACCTGAACCAGCCACTGCTTTAGCAATCGCATGGCCTTCTTTGTGTTCAATTACCGCTTGCTGCTCATCAGTATATTGCATTACATATCTTCTTCTTTGGTTGGTTCGCTAGCTGGTTTTGGCTCTGTATCTGTTTTGCTATCTTTTTCATCTGCAGATCCTGTTATGGGTTTATCCTCACCTGGCGCAGCAACTTCTTGATCTTCATTTGCCTTATCTGTTTTTTTGGACTGCTGAACATCTGATAACAATTGTTTAATGGTGGTGGCAATTTCTGATTTAGATTCTTGTTTTGCTTTTTCGCGTCTCGCAATCGCCTCTTCGCACATATCATCTAGCTCTGCAGCTCCACCATCAGCATGAAATACCTTTGGCATCATAGGCTCTTGGGTTGGGATTGATCTATCTGATTCGAATACTGTTTTATAGCTTCTAAGATGTTTGAAACTTGAATCTTTATAATAAGGTGCTTTCTTGCCTTTAACGCCATATTTACCATCAATTGAAATCAGTGCAGATCCATCATCTAACCGGCTAATTTGATCCGCTGAAATCAGTGGCTTTTTAGCAACTTGTTCAGAATAACCACCTGAGCCAAATAATGTTTTGCGTGTCCGGGTAAAATAGCGTTTGGTTCGTTGGCCAAAAAGCTTTGATGCCCATTCCGCGTCAGCTGGATCAGATTGCGTATAAATCAGTTTGGTTTTACTGTTTGTAAATGCTTTCATTTCTTTTTCAGAATAGTTATCACCGGCTTGATCTTTATATTGAAAATACCATGCCACTCTGACTCCATATTTTCTAAATGCGTTCACATTTTTACGTAGCTTATCCAATCGATTCATATTCCCTTTTTCATCGACATTCAAAAAGATAGGCTGATCCGTTTTTTCATCATATTTTTTACGCATAAAGGTTGCGCCAACCTCTTCCCAAAACATAGTAAGCAAGGGTGCTAAACGTGACTGTTCAGAATCAGGAATACCGACAAAAACATGGATATTATCTTTGCGTAAATCACTTAAACGGAAATCACTAGCTGAAGTAGCTGCCCGAACAATCGGGTCTAAAAACAAGTCTAAGTAAGCGTCAACGTTAAATTTGATCCCACTTCGAGTTTCTTCGGCTACAATACTAAAATACGCATTCAGATTAACGCCAAACTGTGGTACAACTTCCCCAATCCGTCTGGCTTCTTTTCTGATAAAATTCTCAAAGTCACCTCTGCAGACAAGTTCGGCTAAATCCCCCAAAGTGACATAACCATTTTCATGAATTAAATATGCCGTTAAACCAGTAATAACACGTCTGGCATATTTGGCCCATTCTTGGCCTTTTGCGCCACTTTCTTTAGGTGCGGGTATAATGTATTCGCATACGCGCTGAAGTTCACTATACCGCTCTGCATCAGGTAGCGTTATTGCATATTCAAATAAGTTCCAGCGATGGGTTTTGCGTATTGATGGAGAGAAACAAAATACTTTTGCGCCTTTTTGTTGACGCAAATATTTCGCTGTGGACTCATATAACTCATGACTCATATCATTGTTAATCGATGAGCCTTTCCATAGCATAATGTTTGGAATAGCAATGGTGGAAGACTTACCGCCACCAGATGGTACAAATATCGCTAAATGTTCAAATCCGCGTGAAAATATTTTAAGTCCGAAATAACGCCCTAAAAATATCCCCTCTTTACCCTGCCAGAGCATTTTCCAAAGAAATAAATCAAACAAGGTAGCAAACCTAGACTCACCATGAACATTATACGCACTCAACCAAACATTCTTAATTAAATAGCTATAAACAATACCTAGTCCAAATAGAAAACCTGAAGCATAACAAGCAAGCAGATAACCATCCTGGCCATAAGCATGGTACATGTGAAATACATAAAACGGTGACAATGATAAAGCCGCATCACCAAAGATGGTAAACATTAAATTACCTAGAACAGATCCTATTAATATCCCGATTGGAAAGACGAGTAGGACATGCCCGATCTTGCTTCTTTGAAAAGTTAATACGCCACCTATAATTAAGCATAAAATTAATATAAAAGGAACGAATATCGCCCACCCTGCCCCTGCACGAATTATCGCAATTAGCTCAACATATGAATATGGAAAAGGGTAATACGGTAGGTTTAATTCAATTGTGGCCACATAAACCAAAGCTTCACAAATCAATAGCGCTGATAACAGAATCACAACCCATATCCACCAAGGTGTTTCTGTATATACCGCTTTAATATTTTTGATGATACTCATTGTTGCCGTCCTGAATTAATTTAACTCTGACACTGATCAAATGTGCTGTCTTGTTTTAAAGCCGTAATTTTTAATTTATATAGCTCTGAATATTTGTTATCAAAGCATTGTTTATACGCATTGTTATTTGATTCAAGTGATTTGCAGAACTTCTCAGCTTCTGATTCAGACTGTTCAATAGCTTTTATTATAGTTAAAATGCAGTTAACTTTACGTTGGGTTTGTGCGACTGTAGGTGGTATAGTGACAGGAATAATGGCATACGAATTTGTAGCGACAACTAAAATACTGATTAAAAATATTCGCTTTAACATTTAATTGTCCTTACAAATTGATCGTCGATTGTTTGGCTGGTTGACCTTGAAGAACACGCTGATTGTAATCAATAATGCTAGGTAGAATGCCATTCAACTTACGCACACATTCCGCAGATTTTGGGTTATAGCAAACCATATAAGACAAGTAATCCATTTCTTTGCGTTTAAAGTAAACGCACTCTCCCTGCAGTATCATTTTGGTTTCTGAATTATTAAGCGTATAACTAAATGGAATCACTGGCATTTTGGCTTGCTGACATGATTGATATTGTTGATCCAATTGAATGAAGTTAGCCCTTAACATCATTTCTTGTTGAAACGTTGGGTCATTGGCCAACTCCATTAATTCGTTTTGGGGTAAATTCTGATAAGTGGCTGGCCCTAAAATGTGTTGATCTATAGCATACGCCTGGTCAAGCATCAAAACGCAGATAAAGCCAATTAAGTTACGCAACATGCTCAACTTTCCTTAAATCTACATCGGCATATTTATAATAAATGGCCCTGGCTTTACGGCCCTGTGGTGTTTTACCAATTTGAATCACGACATCAATAACTGATTTCAACTCTCTCATAATGTCTTCGTCTGTCATTACACCACCTGATTGCTTGTACATTCCAGCCATACGCTGGAATGCATGAATAGGATTATTAGCGTGAATCGTAGTAATAGAACCATCATGACCGGTTGAACAAGCCGTAATGAAATCAATGATCTCTTGACCACGTATCTCACCCATCACAATTCGGTCTGGTCTTAAACGTAAACACGCTTTAACTAGATCCTGCATTTTTAGTTCTTCACCCCCATCTTTCTCTGAGGTGGTTTTTAATGAAACATAGTTATCTTGAGTGACTTCTAGCTCGCGCGTGTCTTCAATACTGATAATACGTTCGTCTGATGGGATCTCCTGCAGACATGCATTTAAAAATGTGGTCTTACCTGAAGATGTACCACCTGAAATGACAATGTTTTTTTTCGCTTTAATCGCCTCTTGGATAAAATATTCTTGATTGCCAGATTGATATAGCTCGATTAACTTTAAGTCTTTTGGTTCTAACAAAGATAATTCATCATCTAAATTGGATAGCGTTTGAATTTGATTAAAAAACTTCTGATTGTGGTAATCATTCAATGTCATTAAACGTACCACTTTACGCCTAATTGAAACAGTAGGATAAATTGAAACAGGTGGTGCAACCAAGGTAATCCTTGATCCGTCTTCTAACGAACCATAAAACAAGTTCTTGTTAGACTGCTTATTATGAACCATAACCGTTCTAAATAAATCCACCAGCATACGGTTAGTCACTTCCGGTATTTTATGTTCAGTAAACTCGCCGTGTTTTTCAATATATACTTGGCCAGGCTGATTAATGAGAATTTCAGATACCAACGGATCGGTTAAATGTTCACGCAATGGTTTTAGGACTGCACCTTGCCCAGCTTTGGTGAAATCAATATATTGTACGCCATCTGCCATTGTTACACTCCTAAGTGCCTGTACTGTCATCGTTACGCTCCCCCACCGTGATAAACGCCGTAAAAATCTAGGTCACGATTTAGAAATACATTCATTTCTGTTCCCTGGTCTAAATACAAAGTTGGGTTGATGTTACTGTTACGATCCAAGACTTTTTGCGATGTATCTGCAAAAGACTGTGTTATGCCAGCTTGATATTGCGATTGTGCCGTTGGATAGAAAGATTGTGTGCCAACATTCGATGCGGTAGCACCAATAATTGATAACAACGCTGATGTACCAAACATCTGCCAAAAATGACGATCCACATCACTGGCCGCAATACCAGATCGACCCAAGCCATCGGTAATACCTGAATTAAGTGTAACTCGCGTACCATCTGGTAATGTTGCCTCATTCCAAACCGCATAAATCACTTCTGTGGCCATTCCGTTTCCAGATTTAACACTAAACTGGCCAGTCAAACGTGTACCGGCTGGCATCAGGACATTATCACATTTATAGGAATATGCTGGTAAAGCCAAGTAAGCCTCAATCATACCTGGTGTATCCGTTCTGATAGCAACGGATAATGCGCCCCATAAAAACTCGCCTTTGGCTACTGTCCAACAAGGGTGTGGCATTTTAGTGGCTTTAGCGACTGTCACATTAACTGGTTGATTTTCTGTGAAATCAGAATATGGCGTATCACCAGCGATGCCACTTTCGGCTTGCTTAATATCACGCATATGTGAACGCTGCTCATCAGGCAATCTATTATGCTTGATACCAACCGTACTTGGTGCATTCATACGCATTTTACGCTCAGCTGCAGCTTGTTTGGCAGCTCTGTCATCAAACAGTTGTGCCATTTCTTCTTTTTGTTTTTGTTCTGGTTTTTGTTCTGGTTTTTGTTCTGATGCCTGCTGAATAACAGGCTTATCTTTAGTGTTTAGTTTTCTCTCAACATTACTTAATATCCCACTAACATCTGTATCATCTTGTACCACGCTTTCTCTTTCTGGCTTATCATCACCTCTTTTATTATTACCACCTGAAAACATAACTTGTGCAACAATCACAACACCAATAACCAAGGCTACAGCCATAACGATTTTTTTCTTTTGCTGTCCTGGTTCAGATTTTTTATTGCCTACTGATGCTGATACATCTTCCTCGGATGAATCCAGAATGTCATCTTTTTCATCTTGAAGATCATCTTGTTTGCTCTTATCAGACATTGCCTTCTCCTACGAGTCAGTTGCTTCAATCTTGGCGATTGATGGCTTGTTAAAGATACTGGCCACTTTGTTTTTTCCCAATCTTAAAGTGAATTGGGGCGCAACACGTAAAACTTTTACGACATTACCCCTCTCACCCATTGGGGTAGTAAAATTAGATAAACGACGGATATTAACGACTGTTTCATTGCCCTCGGCATTATCTACGGCAAATATTGCCGGCTGTGGTGTATTAGGCAGAAAGGTAAAATAAGTGAATGTACCATCATCGAAAACATTAACCGGCATGATTGAACGACTGCCATTAAAGGTATAATCATAGTTATAATCTTTGGGTTGCATCGGCTTGCTTAGATTTGCATCATTCTGCCCTTTCAACCATTTTTGCTTGGCATTGATCTTGGCCATTTCTTCTTGTGGATACTCAAAAATGACGGCGTAAGTAGGTGTGCTGTCCTTTGGATCTTTCGACATAATATGAAAGAAATAACGGTGTTTATTTGTATAAACCGTTAAGTTTGTGTTCGATCCCACGCGAGTTGGCTTCACAAATAAAATATTCGGAATATCTGCTTGCGACACTTCCCAAGATGTCAAATCTCCTGTCGATGCACCCACAACCGTTTCATCCTTACCAAAGATAATATTAGTGGTTGTCATTGGTGTACCTGTGATGGGTACAACATTACTTTGTTCATAAGCCACATTGGAAATGTAAGGCGTTGTGGCCAATTCAATGGGTTTATTCTCTGCAACAGCAAATATTGATATTGCCATTAACGTTGAAATTGCACTTAATTTGATTGATTTTTTCATTTTTGCTTAGCTCCATCATAGTTTACTGGTGTGACATCTAAACCGGTTACGGTAAATCCGTCGTAGTTTAAGAATTGTTCTTCTCTCGATTTGGGTAAACCTTCATATTCCCAATTGATTAATGCGCGGAATTTCAATGGGTCATTTGGCTTCTGGCCATACATACCGGTTGTTACGGTATAGGTTACAATGGCTGTATTTTTTGGGTCGATTACGCCACGCGCTTTCTCTGAATTTAGGAAATTAATTGATTCAACCGTAACTTTTCTGTAGCCATCTTTTCCAAGGTGATCAACATAGCTATTTTGTTCGCCAATTTGTTTAGCATATTTGGCAAAAATATTAGGTGCTGACATTGCCTGTACATAATTTGTAGACATTCTGAAGCTACCAGCTTCATAACCCTCAAACATTTTGATATAGCGAAATATTTCGCCTCTGATTTCTTGCTTCGTATGCGTAAATTTGTGCTGGAAATCATGTGTGTTTACATAAGTGTTACCGTTCTTATCTGTGTAAATTCCAACTGGTACAATTTCGCGCAAGGGCATCATCATCATAATTGTTAATAGCAGCAAGAAAGCAAATCCAAGTGTGCCGATAAATAAACGCTTATAACGATTTTTTTGTGTCACCATTGAATCAAGAATATCTGCACCCCAGGCATTCGAGAACTTGTAATATTCTTCTAACCTGGTTTTGAATGGTTTTGCCTTTTCAGGTTTAGTCTTAGCAACTTTAGCTTGCTTTACTTGATCACCTTGTTTGTTATTTTTCTTGAACATGTTTACTCCTATTAAGAACGAATTTTATTTACTTGGCTTTGTGCTGCTCGACCTGCTTGTGAGCCAACACCTGAAGCGGCCTGCCCATTCATCCCAGCTAAACTTCTTGTGCCACCAGCAACACGACCAACACCTCTCAAGCCCATTGCTGTCATTGCTTTAGACATACCCATATAGCCAACCACTGCACCAGCACCAGCCGCAGCCATACCGCTGGCTGATCCAGGCGAAATGCCACCGCCAATATTCATCGCTACTTGGTGAATTTTGAATGTGAGAAAAATACAGATGATCATGACGATAAATAACGGTGTAATTCTTTGCGCCAAGCCGTCATAAAAATCAGCAGGGATATCTTGAGAAATATTTATAACAGGTAATAAGTTATAGACGAGCGTTAAAAATAACCCCATTACTGCAGAAATCATAATAATTAGTAAAGAAAAAGCGACCAATGTTCCCAACCAACGATCAAAAATTTGTTTTGTTTTTTCAAACAATAAACACGGCGCAATCAATGGGATCAAAACAAAAGTAATGGCCATAATCATTTTAGCCAATACAATTTCGAGCATAATTGCGGCAATCATTATTACGCCAGTTAAATAAACGATTGCACCGTAGAAAAAATAAGCCAGATTACTCCATCCTGCTTCAGCAAAGATCCCTCTCCCAACATAGTCAATCAAACTCAAACTATTTTGCATCGCTTCATTTAATGTTGATGCCCCAGAGATTTGTGAAGGTGAAACTTGCATCAAGGCTGATGCAGCTAGATCAATTAAGTAATAGAAAAAATTAACTACATAGTACGAGAAATTTCCCCACTGGAAGAAAAATGTATAAATAACACCGACTAATACCACAAATTTAATGTATTCTTTAACTGTCATTTTGCCAAAGCCATACATGGTACGATAACCTAAGAAGATCACTGCCAATAAGACAACTGAGCCAACAACCGGCATAAGCAAATCGGCTAATGCCTGATAGCCGTTATAAACAAAGGTATCAAGAATTGCCTCAAAATTTGAGAAAAAATCTGCGATAAATTCTACTGGACTAGACATAACATCTCTTAACTATTTTCGTTAATAACTTGGTCGTATTCTGCTTGTATTCTTTGTTTTTCTTCTGGTGTTTTTGCTCTAATAATTTGGTCATAATAAGCTTTTTTGGCTGCCATTCTGTTGTGATAAGCCTGGTTTGTGACATCCCTAAAATGTGTCACTACCCGTGAATCGGATATATCTGCGAGCGTAACGTTATAACCTTGTGATTTCAGATATGCGATACCGGCTTCCATCAGCGGCTGACAAGTCGAAGTTTTTTGGGAAGCAATCATTTTATCCCACTCATTCATGGTGTCTTTTTCAGCTTCAATTTTTGAACATTCATAATAATTAACGCCCATATTCTTATACGCATGAGCAGCGACAAGAAATCCATTAATTTGTTTGTATTTCATTTGTGTTAACTTAGAAACAACTGCTTCGTTAGGCTTCTGATCAATATGCTGTATATTAACTTTTGATCCTTTAGTGATCGGGTCAGATGCTTTTGCTTCAGTTACTTTTTGTTCATGCTGCCCTTTATTTTGCTCATTACCACATCCAGTAAGTGCGATACAGCTTGAAAATAAGGTTAACCCTAATAGTCGATGTAATTTCATTATCTCGCCTTAATTTTTATTTTTGATAATTCCATGAATTTATTGGCACTTGATTACAGTCTTCCCCAAAGTCTGGACAAGGTGTTTTCAGATCTTGATGTGCACACCCTGCTAGCGTAAAAAATAGACCTGATAATATGACCATCACTAACCATTTTATTTTTTTCATTCAATTACTCCTTAATTAAAAAATTTAGCTTGTGAACTTTGTGCTTGAATATTTTGTGCTTGGGTAGCCGTTTGCAGCCTCATGGCTGTTGATTGCATCCGAAGCATTTCCGACATGATGTAACCCAATTCCTGAACCATTCTGGTATTTAAATCAGTGGCTGATTTGGTGTTCTCATTGGTAGGACTTTCGATCGAATTACCAAGCTCGTGTAACTTATCTATATAGTCATTTACTTTGGCATATTGCTGTTCAGCGACAGCAGCGACGGCCTGATTTGTCTCGGCTTTCTCTTTATAGACGCTGGTGGCTTCTTCACTACGCATACGTCGAAACTCGCTAGCATCAACTGTTTGGTGTTGCTCAATATACGCATTGCGTAGTTCTTGATAACGCTGGTTATTGCCACCTGATATACCTTTTAGCGTTTGCTCCCAATCGTTGCCCATCCATTGGCGATCCAGCAGATCAGAAGCAGAATTCCCTAGTAGACCCATACCATAGCTGCCGGTGATATTTTCGATCTGAGTTTGGGCTTTTTCAACTTGATTTTGTGCAAGTTGCACCTGTTGCATAATTTCTTCATATTGTTCTTTCAACTGCATCATTTGTTGAATTGCATAAGTGATTTGGATGATGCCGTTTGCAGTGACACCACCATCTGATACCGCCCATTGCGCCTGAGAAGTATTTGAAATAGATATAGCTCCAACTAAAGCCAAAGCAATTAATTTCTTTTTCATTTCGATACCCCTAATTCTTCATAGAATGATTCTAACCATAATTCTGGTTTTGGATTAAGACCGTGCTTTTTGCGGATTCGCCTAGCAACTTCTTTCGAATCCGTATTAGTTGAAAGCACCGCCAACTCACGGTTAAAGCCTGAAAGATCCAATTTACAAACAGCTGATTCATGCCCTTGCTTAAAAATAAAGTGGCGTTTTGCCCTAGGCGTAGTTTTAATTGTTTGAAACTCAGCAACATCAATATTATATTTTTCATAGACTTTGGAATCTGCTTTTGAATTAGCGAAGAAAATAGAAAATGCAATATTTGCTAAAAACTGATCTGCAACAGGTGATGCTAAGACGGTCTCAGGTGACTGAGTGGCCACAATGATATAAATGTTTTCTTTACGGATTGTTGGGATTAATTCTTCAAGCATGTTAGCAATCCAAGGGTCTCGCAACATAAACCAACCCTCATCAAGGATGATACAAATTGGTTGCCCTGGCTCTCTTTTTTGCGTCAAAATTCGATGGAAATTATATGATAATAATGCTGATCCTAAACGCATATCGCCTTTACCAAGAACGTGTGTCATGTCAAAGCCAATTTTCATTTGCGAATCGAAATCTAACTCATCAATATCATTATCAAAATATTCAGCGAATGCGCCATCATCTCGATAGTCATCACCTCTCAGCCATAAACGCAAGTTTGACCAGCGTTTAAAATCTGGCCCAACATACGAATTTAATACATTGGATAATGAACGTTGTTCTAAATCAAGCGTATAAGCATAATTCACTACTTCAGTGAATAATTCTTTAACATCAGAAGGAACACTACTTTCGTCTTCATCCCTCGAAATACCGCATAACCAATTCGCGATGAAAGCACGATTGACGCGCGTATCTGGTAATGAAAAGACATTAAGATTAATATTTCTAATGTTATCTTGATCAAATTCATAATACTTATTACCTGTGGCCCACATGTATATTGCGCCACCGCCATCTCGATCAAAAAAGTAAGTCTTTTGATTATATTTTTCAGCTAAAGCATCCATCGCCAAGAGCAACGTAGTTTTACCTGATTTATTACCACCTACCAAGACACCTGATCCTGGACATTTATCGTTTTTAGATGCGCCCTTTTCTGGTTCATGATAATTGAAGAACATGGGTGTTTTGGACGGAGTATCAACTAAACACAATCCTTCGCCTAAGTGCGTCTGATGTGTGTGGCCAGTCGGGAAATTATGCAGTGGAAAAAAATGGCAAAATACATCTGATGTTAATAGACGTTCACGTTTAATGTATTTGGTGTTGCCAGGAAATTGCGCCCAAAATGTAGAAATATGGTTAATTTCTTCGGGAAACGCGCGAAAATCATTCTGGCCATAAAGCTTAATGACCTGGTTAGTATGACTATTTAGTTCTTCTTTGTTGTCTGCTAACACCATTAGCGAGCAATGCGAGCTACCGAGCAACACACGCTCTGATGCGATATCATCTTCAAGCATTTCAATCGCTGCTTGTTGTGACTTGGCCTTGTCTTTAGCATTTTTCATTTTTGCTAGTTTTTTACGTGTTTCTTGTTCCGCTTTTTTTGTTTCCATTGGCGCAAATGAAACGGTGTACATAAACTCGCAATCTAAAGCCATCAACTGATGAAAAGTAATTGGTGTTGTGCCAGATCCATATTTTTTGATTGACAAGATATTACCGATTTTTTTCGAACCATCGGTATGCTTAAAAGCAAAATATCGCTTATCACCAAAAGCCGGCTCATTCTGTCCCAAAAACTCGCCGATATTGCCGTATGGAAATTTTGAAAACCCAGGCTCAGGTATTTGAGTATCACGATAGCCGAACATTGGCTCAGTTGGATATTTATAGCTGAGCGATTCCAAGCCATTTACAAATGTACCTAGAAACGACATGATCTCTGATGTCTCACATTCTCTTTGATCTAAAACACGCGCATTGAAATGATCCGATGTTACCTCATCACGAATCGATGAATTTTCTGAAAAAGCTTCATCTTTTTTCTGCGAGCCGAGCCTGGTAACGATTTCTTCTACTTTTGAAGTTAATCGCCCGACTGCTTCAGATATCTTAGTTTGAAATATTGCGTCATTTTTTTTCGAAAAAATACTGCTGATATTTTTCACCAGACCAGTCATACCGGTATAGTAAACAGTTAAGTAATACTCATTTCTATACAGCTGTGCATTCTTATATTTATTACGGTATTTTTCTGAAAATTCATGTGTAAATTCACTATAGTTACTGACATTAAAATCAGAGCTAACTTTTCGCCTGATCATTGTGGCCCAAATTGGAAATTCATCATCTAAAGAAGTGACAATACTATGCCATTCGTTATCTTTTTCATTGATATTGTCAGTTGATGATGTGCTGATGTGTACACCATTCACTTTAATAACTTGAAAGAGAACATTTGCGCTAGTACGAATTACATTTGGTGCGACAAAATGCATTTTTGGTAAGCGTTGTGAGATCTTCTTTTGCGCCTTTCGCACAAACATAATATTTTTATCTAACATACCCTACCCTCTATTTTTATATAAACTTAATAAAACTGTCGATCACTTAAAACGGATCGTAGGTGATTGCACCAGCAACTTTTTTGATTCGACCCTCATCTAATAGAACCTGAACATAAGCAATTAAAACTCTAAACCCATCTGGATCATATTTGCATACAAAATATCCAAACAGATAAACAGGCAAGCAGCTAATCAGGCCGTATATCGGGTTAAAACCGATATAGAAAATGCACACAACCATTAAAGCAATTGGATAATATTCAATCGATATACCCATATACAATGCTGGTCTGACTAATGCGCCATAAATTGGCGCATAGTTGAGTGGTGCTTCTTCTGCTGACTTAGTCATTAGCTTATTCCGAGGAACTGCTCACCGATCCAAGTTGCAGAAAAGACCAATACCACACCACCAATTATTGAAGCTGCAGCTATCTTTGTCTTAGTTCTGTCGCCACCAAAAATTAGGGTTAAGCCGCACGAAATGATGGCAATTAACGCAATCGCTTTTCCTGTCGGCCCCTGGACATAATCAATAATGCTTTGTACGATTGTTAGTAATGGATTCGATCCCATTTTATTCTCCTTGTTTGTTTATTTATTGATGAAACTTTAATTTTTTATTTATTTTAATTTTTGTAATTTATTAATTATTTCGTCGTAATTGTTTTGGTTTAAACATTCCGTCCACTCTTCTGGCGACAACTCATTACATTTTTTATCAATTTCAATAGCCTCTAAAATCAATCCAAATTTAATCGCAGTATTGGGATAAAAATTAGCCGGCGCATAAAACGCCAAACTATCTATTCCGAAAAAAAATGTTATAAATAGCATTAATCTTATTACGGTTTTTTTACCTTTCTGTTGACATAATTCACCCCTAGAGATGTGCATATTTTAATCTCCATTATTTTTTATATTGGATTTCTAGCTAACTATTAATCGTTATTAAATTACTTTTTTTTTTGCTTTTTGGTGGTGACAATATATCAATTCCATCTTTGATAAATGATTGCCTTAATCTCCTGCTGACTTCATCCCCGATCGACACACCATCTAAATCAAAAACAAGTTTTCTTAGTGTGTAGTGCAAGTCTTCATCGACATTAACGGGTTTTCTTAGTGATGCTTTAGCCATTCTTAAATCATACCGTTTATAAGATATGTTTATTTTACAGTATGATTTATATGTGTCAATAATTATCTTAAATAAAAAATATATATTTTATTTAGTATGATTTGTAATTGCATAAATCGTTTGCAGTTACTTGTTTATATAAATTAATTATGAATTATATTTTTATTGTAATTTATTATTAATAGAGTCTGAACATGCACAAACATACTCAGAATTAGACAGATAAATATCTTTATTAGTTGTCGGTGCAGCACCTATTCCATACAATAACCAACTAGAGTCAAAATAAATTCTCTTTGACTCAGCGAGCATATTTGCGAGCTTATCAGCATATTCCTTACTGATCCCCCCTCTTTTCCCTGCTCTCCAAGCCTGTACTGTTGGTGGTGTGTAATCAAGTACATAA
Organism: uncultured Gammaproteobacteria bacterium; assembly: GCA_913060525.1. Taxonomy (GTDB): domain Bacteria; phylum Pseudomonadota; class Gammaproteobacteria; order Francisellales; family Francisellaceae; genus CAJXRW01. The sequence goes on along the minus strand of CAJXRW010000001.1, from coordinate 9,366 downwards.
TCTTTTTCAGTTAGCTGTCCAAAATTGATAATAAACTCTAATCGTTCAGAAATTGCTTCATTTGATGTTCGTTCATAAATATCTGATATTTTACGTGGCAGTTCACCAACGCCAGTAAGAATCCACTCCTTACTAACTTTATATCCAAGCTCTTCTAAGCGATTAACTAACTTGTTACAGATGTTATCTGATAGGTCTGAACCTAACTCAACCACCTTTAGAGTTGCCTCGCCAATTTTTGCTTTACGATTATCTGTTTTACAAAAATTCTTTTGTGATAAACGCGTCTGTTTGCGCGCGAAAATAACTCTATCTTTTACGGTTTTCATATCTTTCTAATTATAATATCGTACCAGCCTGGCTCTAAAGTATAATTATGCTTCACGATTTCAGTCATGACTAGACCATATTTATTACAATATATGTCTAACTCTGAAAAGTCATCGTATATTGATATTGGATATTTGTGCTCGATCACTTCCCCTGAAGATAATAACTTAAACCGGTCTAACCAAAACGAGTCTGATTTATCCTTAGAAAAGTCGAATGTATAAGTAAATTCCTCACCATCTAAAATAAAATTCCATTCACCTTCATCTAAGTGATACCAATGCTTTTGGTGATAATAGCTGATGCTTGCTAAACCATCTGGTCTAAGTACTTTAGAAAGCATATCAAAAAATTTATCTACTGAACTACCAGTAAACAAGCAAAAGCTATTGTATGGCGAAATAACTCGATCAAACTGATTGTCACCTGTAAGATCAAGGATATTAGCATGTTGTATTTTATCTTTATTAAGTTTTAGGAAAGGTATAAATTCGTCTTCAAGCTCAACTGCAGTAACATCAACACCATGTTCAACTAGATAATTTGAGACTCTCCCAAAACCAGCACACAAGTCTAATGTTTTGTAATGGCGACTAAAATCTAAATAATACTTGTAATCAAAATCTAAATTTTCTGTAGCTGCTTTATAAAGCTTCCAACTATTTTCATAAAGACTCATGTGATATCCTTAAAACCAGCAACAAACTCGTTATTACTATAAATTACATCACAACAGTAATGATTACCAATATCAGAATATTCGGCATTAAATAAAATACATTCAGTGTTGTATTTTTCTTTCAATTCTTCATATATTTGTCGCTCTTGTACCTTAAATATGAAATTCTGTGCATCTGATTTAGCATAACAAGATCCAATAGAATCAATATAGTAATATGACTTAATGCTTAATCCAGAAATAAAACGTTTGGTTAATGCATTTGCTTTTGATTGGATGTTATTGAATTCATTAATCCTTTCATAGGAAATATTATTCCTAGCGTGCTGGATATGAAAAGCAATATCTTGAAATATATCATCTCGACTCAGCATTACCTCTGTTTGATCAAGAATAGTGTCTTTTGCCACAAATCCATCTATATGCTTTCGGTTTTGAGCGTCGCAACCTGTTTGATGATTAGCAAAATTTGTAAGTAAAATAGTATATGAATTCGCTTTATGCTTTTTAAGCATTCTTGATATACCAATACCATTTTGTGAGCTTGCTTCACCCAAATTAAAGTCGAGTACAAAAAGTGTTGGCTCACAATCTAAAAGCTGCTGATGAAGAGTACCATATTGTTCATAATCATCTATCACATTGTTATATATATCTTCTACGCTATCAACCACATCAGAAATATTTAAATATGTTGCCGCGCTATCAAATAAATCTCGCGCACGAGTAAATATTTTGAAGCTACAATCTGGAAAAGCAAATTTTAGCTTACCCACTAAAGATTCTGCATATTCAAGATTATTATCAAGAATAACAATTTTTGATCTATTAAATAAATTCATAATCACCCTTCAAAGTACCGTTTCCTAAATATTGTAAAATCACGAGGGATATCCTCATTATCCGATAATATATAAACATTTTCATTAATGATTTTTTTATTCTCTTTGATTTCTTCCAATAAAGATAAATCAATCTTATCTGAATCAATAATTACTAACGTTGTCAGATCAAAATAATAGGTAAATAAGTAATTTTTGAATTTTTTTTGCTTATTAAATATTTTTTTCAAAATAATGCCATTACCATTACCAGAATAATATCCTTCTCGATCTGTATATATAATTACTGAATTAAAATTTAATGCTTTAATTAAGAAAAATGATAAATCAAAAAAGGTTGGCTTTAAAATTGGGATTTCGATTGATACCGTTACATTCTCACCTGGCTCATTTGATTCTAGTTTTATTTCTCCTGAAGCTGGCTGAATGATTTCTTGACACCTGGATAACCCAATACCAGATCCTAATTCTTTTGATGTATGCCCTGCGAAATATTGATCTATGCGCTCCGAATCAAAACCAACACCGTTATCAGTGACTTTTAATATAAAGCAATAGTTATCTATGTAAGCACTGATCGTAATGGATTTTAGTCCAATACAATCGCTTTGTGCTGCATTACTATACAATATATCTAACATAGTAATAACATTATTTCTTGATACTAAAAGCAGATGGTTATTGTAGTTTTCAGGAATGGATATATAACTATTAATTTCTATTTTTTTAGAATTTAGATTAACTAACTTACTACCAACTACATACTCTTGAATTTTATCATCAATACGCCTAAATAATGGTTTAATTGATGTAAGTTGAGGTTTTTCCCTTAATTGCGTTATTTCATTTAAGCTAAAGTTGCGATATTTTTTGAGTAAATCATACACCCTCCTTTCTGCAGACTTAATTAACCTCAACTCAGATCCTTCTCCTTGTGTTATGTTCTCTGACAAACTGATAACTGAAGTGAAATAATTTTTTACTTCATGTATATCTGTATAAACTTGTTTTAGCACAACCTTTCGAAAATTAATAAAATCATTCTTACGATCTTCAAGTGTTCCCTTTAAAGCAGCAACGCTAGCATGCGCGACAGTAATTTCTTCTAATCCATTATTAAGCGCAGCCGTTGATATTTCTTTACTAGTTAATAACTTTTTTAGATTACTTAATGGCGTAAATACTCGCTTCGTCAACATAGATGCAAGCCAGATATAAAACACCAAGAATAGAACCATGAAAATAATAAGGCCTGTTAAAAAATATTTATATAACAATTCTGTTTCAGCTGGATATGAAACCAATGACCGTATATAAAAATGTTTATGTAACTCTATTTCAAATATGCCAAATTTCGAACCAAATCCATTAATAGAAACACACTCATCATATTTTTCTCTTTCTGGTGCATTACATTTTTCCAAGCTACCATAATGCTGGACAAGAAAATCAATATATTGATTCTTATTAATATATATATTCACGTAGCCAACATATTGGCTATTAGGGTTATATTGATCATTCATATATGACAAAGGAATACTGAAGTAATAATCAGATGTACCCAGGATTTTTTTAACAAGTTTGTTTTTTGGGTGGCTAAACTGACGTATACCCGTCTCTTGATTTTGATATATTTCAACTCCGGCTATTACGTTTTTATATGGTTTAATGGAATTAAGGAATACCTCGGTAACATCGCCGGAATATTTTAACCTTGTCGCTGAGCCAGCTTTAATATAATCAAGAAATCTCGGATCATTTATAAACATAGAAATATTTGTTGCTAACTGACTTTGAAACGCAATATTTTCTGAGACTAATTCTTCATGACTAGATTTTATTGCCGCCTTTTGTATTTTTTTATCAAACTCAATATACAGAACAATAAAGATCAGTATCGCATATATGAAGAAAGTTACGAATGTCGTAAAAAAAAACTCCCATTTTAACCCACTCTCCGAATATATTTTATTGACGAATTTATTCTTTTTTATCATCAGTTGGTCTTTGATAGTTTATTTGGCCTCTAATTTCTTGCCATCTGCCATAGACAAGCTCATCATTCGTAGCAACGATATTATCTAGCCATGTTCCTTCACTTGCATGATGTAAAACTTTGATGAATTTTTGTTGTAATTTTTCATACTCTTCACCCTCGTTTTTAATCACACTATCAATATATGGACTGAAATAATAATAACTTTTTGCCATTTCGTCTAAATAGAGTTTAGATAACAAAGCTTGAGCAACACAAGCAGTGCTTTTTTTGTCATTTAAAACACTAAGCACATCCATAGATATATAGTCAAGCGCTGGTGTGGAGCTATATTTCAAATCTTCATCTTTTGTTTTTTTAGCTTCCTTAATAATTAACAACCCTTCACCAGACCAAATAAAATGGGCGGCAAATTTATTTGAAAAATCAAGCGGTGTGTGCAAATCAGAAAAATATATATTTTTCCCTATTACTTCACTTTCGAACTGGTTAATATTCCTAATTATCTGCTTATCACCAATCGGTAATGATTCATCGGGATAATAGGTATTTTGAATGATATTTGCTATCTCAATTGGATCATCTAAAAAAATAACATCTTCTTCCTTTGAAACTTCTATGATTGACTGAAATGATATATTTCCTTCTTCAATATATTTTGGGTTATAGACAAACCCAGATAATGCAAGCTGAAAAATACCTACATTAGCAGGGTATTTTTTTAGGTAATGTTCTTTAATGACTGGATTGTAAGTTTGGCTGGCCTTTAATCCTAAGTCACTCCCTTTATAGGTAAGTTGCTTGCTGATTGATGCATAAAAAGTATCTGATACAATTGAAATGTCATATTTTTGGTTTCCTTCAACCATTTTTATCATTTGATCATATGAATCATAATTATCGAAACTTATCTCTACATTACAACCAGCCTCTATCTCCTGTTTCTTTTTAATCAGGTCAGGTGTATAGGTCAAATAACCTGTCCAACCCATCATATTTACCACTTGTTTAGCGTAAATTAATTGTGAAGATATAACTAATACAAGTAAGAATGTGGTTATTTTTCTCATGTACTTAACCCTGCTCTAATATAGTTAGGCAAGGCAAAAGTGGCCCTATATATTTCTGAATTAAAATACTTTAAGCCTGGTGGCTCTGATGTGTGCTCTGCCAAACTAACCTGTTCGTTTGATGCCATATAAAAAAGCATCGTGCCACCACAGAAAATAGGTACAGCTGCGTTGTAAAATTTAACATTACTAAAGATAGCAGAAAGAAAATTATTAGCTCGAACAGCATTATCTAACTGGAAGAATGGAACACCAATCTGACCGGTTATTATCCCATTAATATTGAGCAGCTTGCTGCAATTTTTATAAAATACATCACTAAATAAACTTGCGCCACACCCTACTGGATCGGGCGCATCACAAATAATTAGATCATATTTATCAGTGCAATTCTCTACAAAGCTAGATCCACAAGAAAATAACAAATGTGTTCTTTTATCAGTAAAAGCACCATCAGAATAATCTAGGTATGTTTGAAAACCATAATAAACATCTTGATCAATTTCACATACAACCACTTTTTCAACAGAGTTGTATTTTAATATTTCACGCAAGCACCCACCACCGCCACCACCGATGATCAATACCGTCTTTACATTTCCATGAGTTTGCATCGAAACATGTGCAGACATTTCGTGGTATACAAATTCATCTTTCTCAGTGGTCTGAACAATATTATCACTTGTATAAACAACACCATAAGCATCATTCCTGAAAAACCTAATTTCGTGGTATTTATTTTTCTTTGAATATAAATCCTGGTCAACTGTAAGACTATGGTAATAAGTTGGGTAAACCTCTTCAGTAAATGCTATATTTTTAGACATATATACAAAATTAATGCTGTATTACTCTAAAAGTAGTTAATTATGCTGGGAAATTCATCAAAAAACGTTAATAAATCACTGATTCTTGCACTTATATGTTTATTAGCAGTTGTATCAGAATCAGCAATCGACATGTATATGCCTGTTTTTAATCTTATGGCTATAGATATGGGTATAGATGTTTCTTACATACAGATGACTTTAAGCTCATACTTATTCGGCATGGCTTTATCTCCTATTATAGTTGGTTATTTATCTGATAAATTTGGTAGAAAAATCATAACACTGGTGCTGTTATTTATTTACTGCGTGTTCACAACATTAATTATTTTTTCGACTGATATTTATACTTTTATCGCTTTTCGTTTCGTAACTGGATTTTGTGCAGCTTTTGCTACGGTTATTGCAATGACATTATTAACTGATGTATTTCAAGGTAAATTCTTGGCAATGGCATTCACTGTCGCCACCTTAGCTTGGGCCTGTATTCCCACTTTTTCACCTGTAATTGGTGCATACATTACTTATGCAACATCTTACAAGTTTATCTTTATCGCAATTATCATTCTTGGTGTTTTAGCATTTTTGCTTTATTTGTTTTTCATACCTGAGACGATTGAAAATAAAAAAACTTCAGATACAAATTTAATTGAAATATTTCGAGAAACTTTTAAAGTAAAATCTTTTCGAGTTGGCGCATATATCAGTAGCATTATTTATGGGTTATATATGTCGTATGTTATCGTCAGCCCAATTATTTACAAAGAACTGTATAGCTTGAATTATATTGAAATAGGTCATATCCAATTAATTTACGGTTCGGCATATCTAATTGGAACAATCTTAAATTTTATTTTACTAAAGCGTGCGACTGTCAGAGATTCAAATCGTCTTGGTGTGATTTTTATTTCTTTAGGTATCACCCTTCTTATGCTAGCAACCATTATCAAACACGATTCATATTTATTTTTTCTTATTCCAATGTCGATCATTGAACTATCAACTGGTCTTTTATTTCCCAATTTTTGCAGTTACAGTTTATCTGAAATTAAATCGAACATTGGTACAGCAAGCAGTATACTAACAACTATGCAATTTGGTGCTTGTTCAATTCTTACAATTTTTTGTTTATTTATAGTAGATGAGTCATTAATAATATTTAGTTTTTTTAACCTTTTCTTAATACTAACCATCTTAGTGGTTATATTTTTTTCTGACCAAAAAAGAAACGTTAATTAAATTGATTAATTAGGTTAATCTTTGAGAAAATTTGTATATTGATTTAACATCATACTCTCAAAACGTGATATCTCGCCTTTAAAGACTAAATCAATTGAACCAATTGGCCCATTACGTTGCTTACTAATGATAACTTCAGCTTTACCTTTTGATTCGTTATTAAGTGGTTCATATACCTCATTACGATAAACAAACATAATCACATCCGCATCTTGCTCAATTGCCCCAGATTCACGTAAATCTGACATTAATGGTCGCTTATCCCGTCGATCATCAACCGCCCTATTCAACTGAGATATAGCAATTACAGGTATATTTAATTCTTTGGCTAATGATTTTAATGAACGAGATATTTCAGAGACTTCTTGAGTGCGATTATTCTCATAACCAGGTACACGCATTAACTGTAAATAATCCACCACAATTATGCCTAAGTCTGGATTCTCACGCTTAAATTTTCTGGCTCGATGTTTCACTTGCATCGGGGTTAAGCTTGGTGTGTCTACTATGCCTAACTTTGAGTTTTTTAGCGTCGCCATTGATACTGTAAATTTTGACCAGTCATCATCATCTAAGCCTTTGGCTCGTAGCTTCTCAAAATGTACTTTTGAATGCGAAGAACAGATTTTTAACATGATGTCTTTTTTAGGCATTTCTAAACTGAAAAATAAAGCACTCTTATCCGTATCCATTAATACATTTTCAAGGATATTCAAAGCAAAGGTGGTTTTCCCCATAGAGGGTCGCCCTGCGACGATTATCAGCTCAGCCTCGTGCATACCCGACAACTTCTTATCAAGATCAATGTAGCCTGTTGGAATGCCTGTAATACCGCTTTTATTTTCTGTTATCTTATCCAGATGATCGACAACATCGTATAAAACCTCGCTGGCATAACAAATATCGCTTTGTTCATTGGTAGATTCATCTTTTATGGCAAGTATTTTCTGTTCAATGGTATCTAATAATTCATCGCTGTTTTGATCTTGGTTAGTTGAAAGTAATTCGTTAGATTCTCGTAATGCTTGTTGTAAACGTCTTAGCTTAGCTTTTCTTTGCACAATTTTTGCATATGAATAAATATTAGCAGACGTTGGGGTGTTCTTAACAATGTTAGCGAGATTACTTAACCCCCCTGCCCGATCAATATTACCAGAATCACGTAAAGATTGTTCCAGTGTGACGACATCAAACGAATCACCATCTAAGGCAAATTTAGTTATTTCTCTAAAAATGACCTGGTTTGAAGTGGCATGAAAATCATTCGCTGATAATAAATCAGATACTTTGTCATAACTGGCATTATCTAACAGTAATGCACCAATGACACTATTTTCAGATTCAGGCGAGATTAAACTATTTTTCATCATACCGCCCTACCCTACTTGTCTGCCTGATAAACATTGTTTTTAAAATAGTCTTTCATCATTCCTCGGTAACGACTGTCATTCATTGTTTTACCTTTTACGCCTTGCTTACTTTCAATTTCAGCAATAACTTTGCTATCTGTTTCTTCCAGCCATATTTCAAAATCCAAATTAAAAGCTTCTTCTTTTCGTTTGCGTATTTCTTCTAAGCGTTTACGTTTAAATGCATTTAAATCATCAAAGGCTTTAACTTTTGGATCAATGTAACCTGGCTCTACCCATGGATTACCTTTTTTCAGCGAACCAATTAAACCTTGTATTGGATTTTTCTCAGGACTAAATTTAGATTTACGTTCAGCGTCATTATTTAACATCCATACAAAATGATTAATGGACTCTTGAACTAATTCAGGGGTCAAGTCTTCAACTTTGCGTAATTGAGTAATGTGCATTTTTTTAAATGCAGGTTCTAAATCAGAGTAATCGACTTTTAACCAAGGATCGTTTTCAATTGCTGGCGGTTCAATATTATTTGGTTTTTCATTTAATGAATCACTACTAGCTCCAGACACAACGCTTAAATCAGGATTTTTCTTAGAGTCGTTATTTTTATAATAATGATAATTATTATTATTATATAGTGGTGATTGATTTTGATGATTGATAACCGTTTGATCACCGATTTTAGAATCAAAATTTAACCGTTTGGCCAATCTGTATTGACACCACCCACCTCTCCCATCTTTCCTTTTTTCAATAGACAATACATTTTTATTTTTACATCTATATATCGCTTGTTTTATAAGGCCTGAGTCACCACCTATGGACTGAATTATATCATTAACAGTAGTCACAGATGTCACTTTATTTTGAACATTAATAACCTTGGTTTTTAAATATAATAGCAACTCTTTTTGCAGACCAGTAAAGTCATCAATGTACACCATTTCATCAGATATTTGATTACCGTTTGATATCTCTTTGTTAACCGTTTGATTACCGTTTGATATCTC